>NZ_JBLJBV010000098.1:0-49531 GCF_047638075.1 Phaeovulum sp. | reverse complement strand
CCTTGGATGGTGTGGTGCTGGACCTTGGGGTCAGCTCGATGCAGCTTGATCAGGCTGAACGCGGCTTTTCGTTTTTGCGCGATGGGCCTTTGGATATGCGGATGGGGGGCAGTGGCCCCACCGCCGCTGATCTGCTGAACACTGCCGATGAAACCACCATTGCCGACATCCTCTATCACTATGGCGAGGAACGCGCCTCGCGCCGTATTGCCCGCACGATTGTCGCAGCGCGCGGCGTGGCCCCGTTTGAAACCACGCTGCAACTGGTGCGTGTGGTTGAACGCTGCCTGCCGCGCCCCAAACCGGGCCAAAGCCATCCCGCCACGCGCAGCTTTCAGGCCGTCCGGATCTGGGTCAATGATGAATTCGGCCAGCTTATCGCCGGGCTTGAGGCGGCCGAACGCGCGCTTGCCCCCGGTGGGCGGCTGGCTGTCGTGACCTTTCATTCGTTGGAAGACCGTGTTGTGAAACGGTTTTTTCAGGCCCGTTCGGGGACCGAGGCGCAAGGCAGCCGCTATGCGCCCGCCCGCGCCACCGTGACCCCCGCCTTTACGCTGCTGACCAAGGCCATTGCGCCGGATGCGGATGAGCTGGCCGAAAACCCCCGCGCCCGTTCGGCCAAGTTGCGCGTGGGGCAACGCACCGATGCCCCCGCAGCCCGCGCTGACCGCGCCACCCTGGGCCTGCCCGCCCCCGTGCTGAAAGGAGACCGCTGATGCGCAGCCTGATCTATCTTGCGACCGCGCTCGCCGTCATGGGGCTGGCGTTCTGGGCCTACCGCGAAAACTACCGCACGCAATCGGCCCTGGGCGAAATGAAGACGCTGCAACGTGACATCGCCTCGTTGCGCGAAGGGCTGAGCGTGCTCAAGGCCGAATGGGCCTACCTGAACCGCCCCGACCGTCTGCGTGAACTGGCCAACCTCAATTTTGAACGCCTGGCGCTATTGCCGCTGCAACCATCGCAGTTCGGCGCGGTGGCGCAGGTGGCCTACCCGCCCGCGCCGATGCCGCTTTTGCTGGAGCCGGTCGATACAATTGGCGCCATCCCGGAGACGCAGCCATGACCCGCACCCCGCTTCGCCCGCTTGCCCGTATCCTGTCGGCCCGCGAAAAGGGCGAAAACCCCGACGCGATCGAACGGGAAAATATCCGCCTGCGCGGCGAGGCCACGCGTGACCGCACCCGCCTGCGCGCCGAAGGGCGGCTGTTGATGCTGGGGGTAATCTTCCTGGCCTGTTTCGCCACCGTCGGCGTGCGGATGGGCGTTCTGGCCGCAGCCGAGCCGCAAGAGCCGCAGCTGGCGGGCGTTGGCCCCGCAATCCTGGCGCAGCGCGCCGATATTCTGGACCGCGAAGGCCGGGTGCTGGCTACCAACCTTGTTACCCATTCGCTTTACGCGCAGCCGCAGATGATGGTCGACCCCGTCCGCGTCGCGGATGAACTGCAAGAGATTTTTCCTGATCTTGACGGCAAACGCCTGCGGGCAGATCTGATCGGCAGCCGCAAATTCCTGTGGATCAAAAAGAAAATCAGCCCCGAACAGATGCAGCTTGTGCATGATATCGGGGACCCCGGGCTTTTGTTCGGGCCACGCGAAATGCGGCTTTACCCCAACGGCCATCTGGCGGCACATATCCTTGGCGGCGCGCGGTTTGACAATGAGGGTGTGTCCTCGGCGGAACTGGTCGGGGTGGCGGGCGTGGAAAAGGCGTTTGACACATGGCTGCGCGACCCTGCCAATGGCGGCGTGCCGCTGACGTTGTCGCTGGATCTGACCGTGCAGGCCGCCGTCGAAGAGGTGCTTGCGGGCGGCATGAGGCTGATGAACGCCAAAGGCGCCACCGCGATTTTGATGGAGGTTGGCACCGGCGAAATTGTCGCTATGGCCAGCCTGCCGGATTTTGACCCCAACGACCGGCCCGCCCCCCTGACAAAAGGCGACGCCTCTGACAGCCCGCTGTTCAACCGCGCGGTGCAGGGCGTTTATGAACTGGGCTCCACCTTCAAGATTTTTGCCGTTGCGCAGGCGTTGGAGCTGGGGCTGGTCAGCCCCTCCACGATGATCGCCACCAAAAGCCCGATGACCTATGGCCGCTTTCGCATCCGCGATTTTCACAACTACGGCGACCAACTTTCCGTTACCGATATCATCGCGAAATCGTCGAACATCGGCACCGCCCGGATCGCGCAGCAGATCGGCGCGGACCGTCAGCGTGCCTTTTTGAAAACCCTGGGGCTTTTGGAACCGACCCCGGTTGAACTGGTCGAGGCCCCCACCGCACGCCCGCTTTTGCCCGCAAAATGGAGCGAAATTTCGACCATGACTATCGGCTATGGGCACGGGCTGTCGGTCAGCCCGCTGCATCTGGCCTCGGCCTATGCCACAATTGCAAATGGGGGGCGCAAGGTGTCACCGACGCTGGTGCACGGGCAGGTGCACGAACCGGGGCCGCAGGTGATTGACCCCGCTGCTGCTGCCGAGGTGATGAAGATGATGCGCCTTGTGGTGACAAAGGGCACGGCCTCTTTTGGGGAGGTGCCGGGGTATCGTGTGGCCGGCAAGACCGGCACCGCAGACAAGTCCAAACCCACCGGCGGCTATTACAAAGACAAGGTCATCGCCACTTTCGCCGCCGTGTTTCCCGTTGATGCGCCAAAATATGTGATGGTGCTGACGCTTGATGAGCCGGTCGAAACCTCGGGCGCCATTCCGCGCCGCACTGCGGGCTGGACCGCTGTGCCCGTCGGTGCCGAGGTGATCCGCCGCACCGCGCCCCTGCTGGGTCTGCGCCCCGAGATGGAACCCGCCGAGGTCAGCAATCTGACGCTCGTGCGCAATTGACGCCCGACACCGCTGCGCGATAAACGGCGGGGGAAATCGAAAAGGGCCAAGATATGGGCGATATGGTAAAATCCCTGTCCGAATTGGGCCTGACGGCGCAAGCAGGGCGCGATGCGCGGATAACCGGCCTGTCGGTTGACAGCCGCACCGTCAAACCGGGTCACCTTTTTGCGGCACTGCCCGGCGTCAAGATGCACGGGGCCGAGTTTGTCGGCTACGCGCTGCGCATGGGGGCCACCGCCGTGCTGACCGACCGCGCCGGTGCCGAGATCGCCCGCGATGCCCTTTCCAGCACCGATACCGCCCTTGTGCTGGCCGAAGATCCGCGTCAGGCGCTGGCCTTTGCCGCCGCCCTCTGGTTTGGCCGCCAGCCCGCGGTTGTCGTGGCGGTGACCGGCACCAACGGCAAAACCTCTGTCGCGACCTTCGCCCGGCAGATCTGGGCGCTTTTGGGGCTTGAGGCCGCCAATATCGGCACCACCGGCGTCGAGGGGGCCTTTGCCGCGCCATCCGCCCATACCACGCCCGAACCGATCACCCTGCACCGGCTTTTGGCCGATATGGCCCTGGCCGGCGTGACCCATGCCGCGATGGAGGCGTCTTCGCACGGGCTGGCGCAGCGGCGGCTTGACGGGGTGCATCTTGGCGCCGCTGCTTTCACCAATTTCACTCAGGACCATCTGGATTACCACGCCACATTCGATGAGTATTTCGCCGCCAAGGCCGGGCTTTTCGCCCGCGTGCTGCCCGAAGACGGGGTAGCGGTGATCAACCTTGACGATCCGCGCGGCCCCGAGGTGGCCACCATCGCCCGCGCCCGTGGTCAGCGCGTCATTGGCGTGGGCCAGACCCCGAATGCCGAAATGCGGATTCTGGGCCAGCGCTTTGATGCCACCGGGCAAGACCTTCGGTTTTCGTGGCAGGGGCAGGCGCATATGGCGCGGCTGCATCTGATCGGCGGGTTTCAGGCCGCCAATGTGCTGACCGCCGCAGCCCTTGCCATCGCCACCGGCGCTGACCCGGCGGCGGTGTTTGCCACGCTGCCGAAACTGACCACCGTGCGCGGCCGGATGCAGCTTGCCGCCACCCGCGACAATGGGGCCGCCGTCTTCGTTGACTACGCCCATACCCCCGATGCGGTGATCACCGCGCTGACCGCGCTGCGCCCGCATGTGATGGGACGGCTGGTTGTGGTGCTGGGCGCGGGCGGCGACCGCGACACTACCAAGCGCCCGCTGATGGGCCGCGCCGCCGCCACCCATGCCGATATCGTCTTTGTCACCGACGACAACCCCCGCACCGAAGACCCAGCCGCCATTCGCGCCGCCGTCATGGCCGGCGCGATTGCCGCAGGCGGGGTAGAGATCACAGAGGTAGGGGACCGCGCCGAGGCAATCTTGCGCGGTGTCGATGCGCTAGGGCCGGGCGATGCGCTGCTGGTCGCGGGCAAGGGCCACGAATCCGGGCAGATCATCGGCACCGATGTCTACCCCTTTGACGATGTTGAACAGGCCTCGGTCGCTGTTGCCGCGCTGGACGGGAAAATTTGATGACTATCCTTTGGACCGCCTCTGATGCCGCCGCCGCCACCCATGGCCGCGCCACCCGTGATTTCGGTGTCACCGGCATCAGCATCGACACCCGCGCACTGCGCCCCGGCGATCTGTTCGTGGCCCTGAAAGACGTGCGCGATGGCCATGATTTTGTGGCCGAGGCGCTGGCGAAAGGGGCCGGGGCCGCCCTTGTCAGCCGCATCCCCGACGGTTGCTCTGAGGCCGATCCGCTGCTGATCGTCCCCGATGTTCTGGCCGCCCTCGAAGATCTGGGCCGTGCCGGGCGCGCACGCGCGCGTGCAAAAGTGATTGCCGTGACCGGCTCTGTCGGCAAAACCTCGACCAAGGAAATGCTGCGCGCGGTGCTGGCCGCCCAAGGCACCGTCCACGCTGCCGAGGCCAGCTTCAACAACCACTGGGGCGTGCCCATCACCCTTGCCCGCCTGCCACGCGACGCTGATTTTGCGGTGGTTGAAATCGGCATGAACCACCCCGGCGAAATCGCCCCGTTGGCGCGGATGACCCGCCCCCACGCCGCCCTGATCACCACCGTCGCCGCCGCCCATCTGGAGGCATTTCCCAGCGTTGATGCCATCGCCGATGAAAAAGCCGCGATCTTTGTGGGGCTGGAACCGGGCGGCGTGGCGGTCATCCCGACGGGCCTGCCGACCACCGCAATACTGGAACGCGCGGCCCGGGCCCGCGCCGCCCGCGTGCTGCGCTTTGGCCCCACCCCGGATGCAGATTACCGTCTGATCTCGGTTCAGATCGCTGAAGATACCACCATCGTGCAGGCCAGTCGTGCCGGAAACCCGTTGCTTTTCAAGGTGCTGACACCGGGGCGCCACTTTGCTGCCAACGCCCTTGGCGTGCTGGCCCTGGCCGAGGCGGTGGGCGCCGACCCCGCCATTGCCGCCTGTGACATGGGCCAATGGCACCCCCCCGCAGGCCGCGGCGCGCGCGAGCGGATCTTCATGGATATCGTCGACGAGGCGCAAAGCTTTGATCTTTACGACGACGCGTTCAACGCCAACCCCGCCTCAATGGCTGCGGCACTGGATGTGCTGGCCTCTGCCCACCCCCGCGACGGTATCGGCCGGGTCAAACGCGGCCGCCGCATCGCAATCTTGGGTGACATGCTGGAGCTTGGCCCGGACGAGACCGCCCTTCACCGCGCCCTTGCCGATCACCCGGCGATAGCCAGCATCGACCTTGTGCATTGCGCCGGCCCACGGATACGCGCGCTATGGGACAGCCTGCCCCCGCGCCAACGCGGCGAATGGGTCGAAACCGCGCCCGAACTTGCCGCGCGGGTCCATCATCTGGCCGATGCGGGTGATGTGCTGCTGGTGAAAGGCTCGAAAAGCTCGAAAGTCAGTCTTGTGGTTGACGCGCTGAAAAAACTCGGCCAATCCGGCGCCGCCGAGGCCCACGCCGCCCCCAAGGGAAAAGAGTAATGCTGTATTGGTTGACCGAACTGACGGACGCAAGCGGGCTGTTCAACCTGTTTCGCTACATTACCTTCCGCGCAGGGGCCGCGTTTTTTACGGCGCTGATCTTTGGCTTTGTCTTTGGCCGCCCGTTGATCAACATGCTGCGCCGCCGTCAGGGCAAGGGTCAACCGATCCGCGATGATGGCCCGGCCACCCATTTCGCGAAGGCCGGCACCCCCACCATGGGCGGGCTGCTGATCCTGTCTGCGCTGCTGACCTCGACGCTGCTATGGGCGCGGCTTGACAATGCCTATGTCTGGATCGTGCTGTTCGTGACTTTTGGTTTTGGCCTGATCGGTTTTGCCGATGACTACGCCAAGGTTGCCAAACAAAATACCAAGGGCGTCTCCTCGCGGGTGCGCTTTGGTCTTGGCTTGGTAATCGCCGCGCTGGCCGCAGCGGCGGCCGCCTGGGTTCACCCGGCGGCGCTGACCAATCAACTGGCATTGCCGGTGTTCAAGGATGTGCTGATCAACCTGGGTGTCTTGTTCGTGCCCTTCGCGATGATCGTGATCGTCGGCGCGGCAAACGCGGTCAACCTGACTGATGGGCTGGATGGGCTTGCAGTCATGCCGGTGATGATCGCCGCCGCCACGCTGGGCGCGATCGCCTACATCGTTGGCCGCGTCGACTATACCGAATATCTGGGCGTTCATTTCGTGCCGGGCACTGGCGAGATATTCGTGTTCACCGCCGCGCTGATCGGCGGTGGGCTTGGGTTTTTGTGGTATAACGCGCCACCGGCGGCCGTATTCATGGGCGATACCGGCAGCCTTGCCCTTGGCGGCGCCTTGGGCGCGATTGCGGTCTGCACCAAACACGAGATCGTACTGGCCATCGTCGGCGGGCTGTTCGTGGTCGAGGCGCTGTCGGTCATCATTCAGGTGCTTTACTTCAAACGCACCGGGAAACGGGTGTTCCTGATGGCCCCGATTCATCATCATTTTGAGAAAAAGGGCTGGTCCGAGCCGCAGATCGTGATCCGCTTCTGGATCATCTCGCTGATCCTCGCGCTGATCGGTCTGGCGACACTGAAGCTGCGCTGATGCGCGAAACCGACCTTTACCCACCCGTCAAAGCCTATCTTGAAGGCCAGGGCTATACGGTCAAGGCCGAAATCGGCGATTGCGACGTGCTGGCCCGGCGCGGCGATGAACCCCCAGTGGTGGTCGAGCTGAAACTCTCGTTCTCGCTGGCGCTGGTGATGCAGGGGGTGGCCCGCCAGACGCTGTTCGATACGGTCTATCTGGCGGTTCCGGTGTCCTCTGCGAAGGGCTGGAAACTGCGCTACGCCGATATCATCCGCCTGTGTCGCAGGCTTGGGCTGGGGCTTTTGGCGGTGCGCACCGGCGCTGAACCACACGTTGAGGCGCATCTTGACCCCGCCCCCTATGCGCCGCGCCAAAACACAAAACGGGCGGGCCGACTCTTGCGCGAATTCGACCGCCGAGTCGGTGACCCCAATCAGGGCGGCATGACGCGCCAGTTCAGAATGACCGCCTACCGCCAGGATGCACTGCGCTGCGCCCACCACCTTTGCGTGCACGGCCCGACCCAGGCCGCAATCCTTGCCCGCGCAACAGGCGTTGCGCGCGCGGCCCCCTTGATGCGCGCCGATCATTATGGCTGGTTCGACCGCCCGGCCCGCGGGATCTATGCGCTGACCCCGAAGGGTCACGCGGCCCTGACCGAGGCGGCGGCGATGCTGGCGGAACTGCGCGGCGACGGGGCCTAGGATCAACCGGGCAGGGGGCGCTGCCCCCTCGGGGCGTCGCCCCTCACCCCCGGAGTATTTTTGCCAAACAAAAGTTGCGATCACGGCAGATGCGTCTGGTATTGCCTCTTTCGCTTTTTCGTTGGGTCAAATACTCCACGGGGGTGCGGGGGTGTGAAACCCCCGCCTGCAACGTGGGGGCATGTGATGATCGCAGTGCAGGGCTATGACGGGCAGAAGGTCGCGGTTCTGGGCCTTGGCCGTTCTGGTCTGGCCACGGCGGCGGCGCTGGCGGCGGGCGGGGCCAAACCGCTTTGCTGGGATGACAGTCCCGAGGCCCGCGCCCATGCTGAAACCGCCGGGCTGGTGCTGTACGACCTGACCCGTGCTGGTGCTTTTGAGGGGGTGGCCGCGCTGATCGTCAGCCCCGGCATCCCGCATCTTTACCCCGCCCCGAACCGGATCATCGCCCGCGCGATGGCCGAGGGGATTTCGGTCGACAATGATATCGGCCTGTTCTTTCGCAGTTGGGCCACCCCAGACTGGGACCATTTCGATCTGATCCCGAAGGTTGTGGCGGTCACCGGCTCGAACGGCAAATCCACCACCACGGCGCTGATCCATCACATCCTTCAGGCCGTGGGCCGTCCGGTTCAGATGGCTGGCAATATCGGACGCGGCGTGTTGGACCTGCCTCCGGCTGAGGCAGGTGAGGTTGTCGTGCTGGAACTGTCGTCTTACCAGACCGACCTTGCCCGCGCGCTAACCCCGGATGTCGCGGTTTTCACCAATCTTTCGCCTGACCATCTGGATCGGCACGGCGGCATCGGCGGGTATTTCGCCGCCAAGCGCCGCTTGTTTGCCGAGGGTGGGCCGGACCGCGCGGTGATTGGCGTGGACGAGCCCGAGGGCGTTTATCTGGCCAACCAGCTTTCCACCGGGCGCGAGGATGACCGCGTGATCCGCATATCCTCGGGTCAGAAGCTGGGCGATTACGGCTGGTCGGTGTTTGCGCGCAAGGGGTTCTTGGCGGAATGGCGGCGGGGCCGTCAGGTGGCGTCGATTGATCTGCGCGCAGTGCCGGGCCTGCCGGGGGCGCATAATCACCAGAACGCCTGCGCCGCCTATGCCGCCTGCCGCACCTTGGGCCTTTCGCCGCGCGACATCGAGGCGGCGTTTCACAGCTTTGGTGGTTTGCCGCACCGCAGCCAGACCGTCGCCGAAGCGGGTGGCGTGCGCTATGTCAACGACAGCAAGGCCACCAATGTCGACAGTGCCGCCAAGGCTTTGCAAGCCTTCCCCAAAATCCGCTGGATTGCAGGGGGATTGGGCAAGGACGGCGGAATCGCGGGGTTGAAACCGTTTCTTGGGTCGGTGGTCAAGGCCTATCTGATCGGCCATTCCGCTCGCGATTTCGCGTTGGAACTGGGCGACACCCCGCATGAGATCTGCGAAACCATGGAGGTTGCCGTCGCCCGCGCCGCTGATGAGGCCAAAGCGGGCGACACCGTTCTACTGGCCCCCGCCGCCGCCTCGTTCGACCAATATCCCAATTTCGAAAAACGCGGCGACGATTTCACCCGGTTGGTTCAGGCCCGGCTGGGCTGAACGGGCGGCGCGCGGCCTGCGGCGCTGCCCCCTGCAAAGCGCCGCTAACCCCCCGCCAAAGCGGGTGAATGCGTTATCTTCTGCTGGCGTGATGCGATTAATTTCGCTACACTTCCCCTCAGACCCGGCAAACGGGCGTGATTGAGGCAGCGACGGCGGTATCCAATGACTGAAATGGTGTTTGGCACCGTGCCCATCAGGGCGGGTGAACCTGTGCTTCCCCGCTGGTGGCGGACGATCGACAAATGGGCGCTATCCAGCGTTCTGATGCTGTTTGGCATCGGCATATTGCTGGGGCTGGCGGCTTCGGTTCCCTTGGCAGAAAAGAACGGCTTGCCGCCGTTTTACTATGTGCAGCGGCAGTTGTTTTTTGGCGGCGTTGCACTGACGGTAATGGTGCTGGTGTCGATGATGACCCCGGTGCAGGTGCGCCGCCTAGGCGTGTTGGGGTTTGCGGGTGCCTTCATCGCGCTGGGTTTGCTGCCGGTTTTCGGCACAGACTTTGGCAAGGGTGCGATTCGCTGGTTCAGTTTCGGGTTTGCCTCGGTGCAACCGTCCGAGTTTCTCAAACCTGGTTTCGTGGTGTTGGTCGCATGGTTCATGGCAGCCAGCCAAGAGGTGGCGGGGCCTCCGGGGCGGCTTTATTCCTTTGTAGTGGCGCTGATCGTGGTGCTGTTGCTGGCGCTGCAACCCGATTTCGGGCAGGCCAGTCTGGTGCTGTTTTCCTGGGCGGTGATCTATTTCGTGGCCGGGGCGCCGATTGTCTTGTTGACGGTTCTGGCCGGGCTGACGGCGGCGGGCGGTTTTCTGGCCTACGGTGCGTCTGAACATTTCGCCCGCCGGATCGACGGGTTTCTTAGCGCCGACATCGACCCGCGCACCCAGATCGGCTATGCCACCAACGCCATTCAAGAGGGCGGCTTCTTTGGCGTCGGCGTGGGCGAAGGCACGGTGAAATGGTCGCTGCCGGACGCGCATACCGACTTCATCATCGCCGTCGCCGCCGAAGAATACGGCCTCATTCTGGTACTGGCGATCATCGCGCTTTACGCCGTGGTGGTGGTCCGTTCGCTGGTGCGGCTGATGCGCGAACGCGATCCGTTCACCCGGTTGGCGGGCACCGGGCTTGCCTGTGCCTTTGGCGTTCAGGCGCTGATCAACATGGGGGTTGCGGTGCGTTTGCTGCCCGCCAAGGGCATGACGCTGCCCTTCGTCAGCTATGGCGGCTCGTCGGTGATTGCGTCAGGGGTTGCGCTGGGGATGCTGTTGGCGCTGACCCGGACCCGGCCCCAGGGGCAAATATCTGACATTCTGGCGCGACGGGGGCGGTGATGGCGACGCGCGCACCCCTTTTGCTGATCGCGGCGGGTGGCACCGGGGGGCATATGTTCCCCGCGCAGGCCCTGGCCGAGGCGATGGTGCGCCGCGGCTGGCGGGTGAAACTGTCAACTGACGCGCGCGGCGCACGTTATGCGGGCGGCTTTCCGCATGTGGTGCAGGTGGTGCAGGTGGCCTCGGCCACCTTTGCGCGCGGCGGGGTGCTGGCCCGGCTGGCAGTGCCGTTCAAGATTGCGGGCGGGGTGATGGGGGCGGTCTGGTCCGGGCTGAGGGACCGGCCTGCGGTTGTTGTCGGCTTTGGCGGTTATCCGACGATCCCGGCGCTGGCCTCGGCGCTGGTGCTGCGCGTGCCGCGGATGATCCACGAACAAAACGGCGTGATGGGCAAGGTCAACCGCGCCTTTGCCCGCCGCGTCACCACCTTTGCCTGCGGCACCTGGCCCACGGATCTGCCTCAGGACGTGGTGGGCCAGCATACCGGCAACCCGGTGCGCGCCGCTGTGCGCGACCGCGCCGCCGCCCCCTATATTCCCCCCGGTGACTACCCGATGAGCCTGCTGGTCATCGGCGGCAGTCAGGGCGCGCGCGTCCTGTCGGACATCGTTCCCGCGGCTATCGCCAACCTGCCCGCCCCCCTGCGCGCCAGCCTGCGCATCGCCCATCAGGCCCGTGACGAAGACGCCGCCCGCGTTACCGCCGCCTATGCCGAGGCCGGGATTGACGCCGAAGTGATGCCCTTTTTCAACGATGTGCCGCGCCGCCTTTCAGAGGCGCAACTGGTCATTTCCCGCGCCGGCGCCAGTTCGGTCGCTGACATTTCCGTGATTGGTCGCCCCTCGGTGCTGATCCCCTACGCCGCCGCCACCGGCGATCATCAAACCGCCAACGCGCGCGGGCTGGTCGATGCCGGGGGGGCGATCATGATCCCCGAAAAGCTGCTTACGGTTGAAACCTTGCGTGATCAGGTCGCGCTGGTTCTGGACAATCCGGCCGCCGCAAGGCAGATGGCGACCTCGGCGCTGGGGTACGGGATCCCGGATGCGACGGAACGGCTGGTCGGGCTGGTCGAAAATCTGCTGAAGGACAAAACGCAATGAGCGCTGCTGCCGCCACGAAACTTCCGGGCGAACTGGGCCCGATCCACTTTGTCGGCATCGGCGGTATTGGCATGTCTGGCATTGCCGAAGTGCTGATGACCCAGGGCTTCACCGTGCAGGGGTCTGACGCGAAAGCCTCTAAAATCACCGACCGGCTGGTGGATCTGGGCGCCACCGTGTTTGAGGGCCAGCGCGCCGAAAACCTGGGCGATGCGGCCGTGGTCGTGGTCTCAACCGCGATCCGCAAGGGCAACCCCGAGCTGGAAGAGGCCCGCCGGCGCGGCCTTCCGGTCGTGCGCCGCGCTGAGATGCTGGCCGAACTGATGCGCCTGCGCTCGAACATCGCGATCGGCGGAACGCATGGCAAAACCACCACCACCACCATGGTCGCCACGCTGCTGGACAGGGGCGGGCTGGACCCGACCGTCATCAACGGCGGCGTGATCCATGCCTACGGCTCGAACGCGCGCGCGGGCGCTGGCGAATGGATGGTGGTCGAGGCTGACGAATCCGACGGATCGTTCAACCGTCTGCCCGCCACCATTGCCATTGTCACCAACATTGACCCCGAACATATGGAACATTGGGGCAGCTTTGACGCCCTGCGCAAAGGCTTTTACGACTTTGTATCGAACATTCCGTTCTACGGTCTGGCCGTCTGCTGCACCGACCATGCCGAGGTGCAGGCGCTGGTCGGCCGCCTGACCGACCGCCGGGTTGTCACCTTTGGCTTTAACGCCCAGGCCGATGTGCGGGCAATGAACCTGACCTATGACGCCGGGTCCGCGCATTTCGACATCGCCCTGCAAGGCGAAGGCCCGGATGAAAACGGCAACCCCTCAATGATCGAGGGCTGCACCTTGCCGATGCCCGGCGATCACAACGTCTCGAACGCGTTGGCCGCCGTGGCCGTTGCCCGCCACCTGGGTATGAAGAAAGACGAAATTCGCGCCGCCCTTGCCAGCTTTGCGGGCGTCAACCGCCGCTTTACCAAGGTGGGCGAGGTGAACGGCGTCACCCTCATTGACGATTACGGCCACCACCCGGTTGAGATTGCCGCCGTGCTGCGCGCTGCCCGTCAGGCTATCGCCGGCAGCCCGCAGGGTCGCGTGATTGCCGTGCATCAACCGCACCGTTACAGCCGCCTTCATTCCCTGTTCGATGATTTCTGCACCTGTTTCAATGAGGCCGACGTCGTCGCCATTGCCGAGGTTTATGCCGCTGGCGAAGACCCGATCAAGGGCGCCTCGCGCGATGATCTGGTCGCCGGGCTTATCGCCCACGGCCACCGCCACGCCCGCGCCATTCTGGATGAGGGCGACCTCGCGCGCCTTGTGCGCGAACAGGCGCGCCCCGGTGATATCGTGGTCTGCCTTGGGGCGGGCACCATTTCAACCTGGGCCAACGGCCTGCCAGCGGCGCTGCAAGATTGGGGGCGCGCATGAGCCTGTCGCTAACCCTTGCCTGTATCTGGGCGGTGGTTGCCACGGGCATTGCGGTGGCGCCCGGCCGGTTCCATTGGCCGGGGGCTTGGGTGCTGATTGGCTGCGGGGTGCCGCTGCTGGGTTGGGTCACGCTGGAAAACGGCCCATGGGTCGGGTTGATCGTGCTGCTGGCAGGGGTAAGCGTGCTGCGCTGGCCGGTATTTTTTCTGGTCCGCAAACTGCGCAGCGGCCGGGGTGAACCCGCCGAATAAGCGTCTGTAGCCGGGGCCTGCCCGAAGCCTTGCCAAAGTCAGACGACGCAAAAGTGACCTTGCCTTCCCATATCCCGTCGGTGCTGCCCCTTGCCGAAAACTTCCGCCGGGGCTAGGAAACGGCATGGAAACCGCCTCTCCCTCTGAGTATCGCCCGCGCGGCACGCTGACCCAAAACCGGCCGCTGGCGGACCTGACCTGGTTGCGCGTCGGCGGTCCGGCGGATTGGCTGTTTCAACCTGCGGATGCTGAGGATCTGTCGTTGTTCCTTAGTAGTTTGCCGTCGGGTGTGCCGGTCTTTCCGATGGGGGTCGGTTCCAACCTGATCGTGCGCGATGGCGGTATCCGGGCGGTGGTTATCCGGCTGGGGCGTGGATTTAATTCCATTGATGTTCAAGGGGATAGCGTGGTCGTTGGCGCTGCGGCCCTGGACGCGCATGTCGCCCGCCGCGCCGCCGAGGCGGGGTTGGACCTGACCTTCCTGCGCACCATCCCCGGCGCCATCGGCGGCGCCGTGCGCATGAACGCAGGCTGCTACGGCACCTATGTCGCGGATCACCTGATCGAGGCCTATGCCCTGACCCGTACCGGGAAGCCCGTGACACTGACCCCGGATGATCTGAAATTCGCCTATCGTTCCAGTGCGTTGGCGGATGGCTGGGTGCTGACCGGCGCCCGCCTGCGCGCCGCGTCCGGCGACCCTTTGGCCCTTGCCGCGAAGATGGACGACCAGCTTGCCCGCCGCGATGCCAGCCAACCCACCAAGGCCCGCAGCGCTGGCTCTACCTTTCGCAACCCGGCGGGATATTCCTCGACCGGGCGCGATGATGATACGCATGATCTGAAGGCCTGGGCGGTGATCGACCGCGCCGGATTGCGCGGCGCAAAGCACGGCGGTGCGCAAATGTCTGAAATGCATCCGAATTTTCTGATCAATGCCGATGGTGCAACCGCCGCCGATCTGGAAGGTCTGGGCGAGGAGGTGCGCAAAAAGGTTTTGCAGAGTCAGGGAATTACGTTAGAGTGGGAAATCATGCGCATCGGTGAATTTGGCCCGGTGACGCAAGAATAAAAATAATCCATGGGGATAACCCCAGGAGAGGCAAAAGTGGCGGGTGTGTCGAGCAGGACAACCCACCTTGTGGCGGTATTGATGGGCGGCCCCTCGGCAGAGCGCGAGGTGTCTTTGTCATCGGGGCGCGAATGCGCCGCGGCGCTCAGGGTGGCAGGATTTGAGGTGGTCGAGGTCGATGCGGGCCCCGACCTTTCCGAACGTCTGCGCGATCTTGAACCCGACTGCGTTTTCAATGCATTACATGGTCGCTTTGGCGAAGATGGCTGCGTGCAGGGTCTGCTGGAATGGCTGCGCATCCCCTATACCCATTCGGGCGTTCTGGCCTCGGCGCTTGCGATGGACAAGGCGCGGGCGAAAGCGGCCTACACGGCCGCCGATCTGCCGGTTGTGACCAGTATCCTTGCCCCGAAATCCGAGGTGATGGCGCGCCATGTTTTGCCCGCGCCCTATGTCGTCAAACCCAATAACGAAGGCTCGTCGGTCGGGGTTTACATCGTCCAGGACGGCGCAATGGCGCCGCCGCAACTGTCGGCGGATATGCCCGATGTGGTTATGGTCGAAACCTATGCGCCGGGCCGCGAGCTGACCGTGACGGTCATGCACGACCGCGCCCTTTGCGTGACCGAGATACTCACCGAAGGCTGGTATGATTATGCGGCCAAATACACGGTTGGCGGGTCGCGCCATGTGCTGCCTGCGGTTATTCCGGACGACATTACAGCGGCTTGCCTTGATTATGCCCGCCGCGCGCATGACGCCTTGGGGTGTCAGGGCCTGTCGCGCACGGATTTTCGCTGGGACGAAAGCCGCGGCCTTGCCGGGCTGATCCTGCTGGAGACGAACACCCAGCCGGGGATGACGCCCACCTCGTTGTCGCCCGAACAGGCGGCACATGTGGGGATCACTTTTCCGGAACTTTGCCGCTGGATCGTGGAGGATGCGTCATGCGCCCGCTAGGCCCGACCCCCCGCCCCGGCCCGCGCGCCATGCCGCGCCCCGCCGCCCCGCGGCGCGACCCGGCGCCATCGCGTATGGCCTACCGGATGCAGCGGTTGTGGTTGACGCCGCTGTTTCGCGCGTTGACCCGGATCGGGGTGCCGGTGTTCATTGTGGTTCTGGCCGTCGGTCTTTGGCTTGGGGATGAGGGGCGGCGTGCCGATATCATCGCCAAATACGATGACGTCAAACGCCAGATTCAGGAACGCCCTGAATTCATGGTCAACTTGCTCAAGATCGAGGGCGCCTCGCCCGAGGTGGACAGTGCTATCCGCACGATGATGCCTGTTCGGCTGCCCGCGTCATCCTTTGCGCTGGATCTGGAAGAACTGAGGGACATGATTGCGCGGCTGGATGCTGTTGCAGATGTTGCGCTGGTTATCCGCCCGGGCGGCGTGCTGGAAGCGAAGGTCACCGAACGCGAGCCGGTCATTTTGTGGCGCCGCGCCGCAGCCGTTGAGATGCTGGATGCCGACGGCCACCGCGTCGCGACGCTGATCAACCGGGAAACCCGGCCTGACCTGCCGTTGATCGCAGGCAAGGGGGCGCAGTTGCAGGTGCCCGAGGCGCTGGATCTGCTGGCCGCCGCCGGCCCGATCCTGACCCGCGCGCGCGGCCTTGTCCGCGTGGGCGAACGGCGCTGGGATCTGGTGCTGGACCGCGACCAGCGGATCATGTTGCCCGAGAAAAATCCGGTGCGGGCGTTAGAGCGGGTGATCGCCATTGATCAGGCCGAAGATATCCTGTCGCGCGATTTCACCCATCTGGACATGCGCAACGAACACCGCCCGACGATCCGGCTCAGCGCGCCCGCGCTAGAGGAGTTTCGTCGGATGACCGGGCACGAAACAAAAGTGAGGGCGATTCAATGAGGGTAGACCGATGACCGATTTCCATCAGTCCCAACGCGCCATGCGCGCGATGCGCCAGGCCGCAATGCAGCGCGGTGTGATTGCCATTCTGGATGTGGGCAGCAGCAAGATTGCATGCCTCGTGCTGCGATTTGACGGCCCCGAGAGTTTTCGTGACAGCGACGGGATTGGCCCCTTGGCCGGACAGTCGGCCTTTCGGGTGATCGGGGCGGCCACCACCCGGTCGCGCGGCGTGCGCTTTGGCGAAATTGATACGATGGCCGAAACCGAGCGGGCCATTCGTACCGCCGTTCAGGCGGCACAAAAGATGGCAAATCAGCGGGTTGACCATGTGATAGCCTGCTTTGCGGGGGCGACCCCGCGCAGCTATGGGCTGGCCGGTGAAATTGCCCTGACCGGCGAAAAGGTAACCGAACAGGACGTGGCCCGTGTGCTGGCCGCCTGTGATGTGCCGAACTATGGGCCGGGCCGCGAGGTGATACATGCCCAGCCGGTCAATTTCGCGCTGGATCATCGCTCTGGTCTGGGGGATCCGCGCGGCCATGTCGGCAACCGGCTGGCGGTTGACATGCATCTTTTGACGGTGGACGCGGCGGCGATCCAGAACCTTGTCTACTGTATCCGGCGCTGCGATCTGGAACTGGCGGGGGTCGCGTCCTCGGCCTATGTTTCGGGGATCGCCTCTTTGGTCGAGGATGAACAGGAACTGGGCGCGGCCTGCATTGATATGGGCGGCGGCGCGACGGGGGTTTCGGTTTTCATCAAAAAGCACATGATCTTTGCCGATGCGGTGCGGATTGGTGGCGACCACGTCACCTCGGACATTGCGACCGGGTTGCGGGTTCCGCTGGCCACCGCCGAGCGGATCAAGACCTTTTATGGCGGTATCCACGCCACCGGCATGGACGACCGCGAGATGATCGAGCTTGCCGGAAATTCGGGCGATTGGGAAAAGGACCGGCGACAGGTCAGCCGCACCGAACTGATCGGCATCATGCGCCCCCGCGTCGAGGAAATCCTGGAAGAGGTGCGCGCGCTGTTGGATGCGGCGGGGTTTGAACATCTGCCCAGCCAGCAAATCGTGTTGACCGGCGGCGCAAGCCAGATCCCGGGGCTTGACGGGTTGGCTGCGCGGATACTGGGGCAGAATGTGCGCCTTGGGCGACCGCTCCGGGTGCAGGGGCTGCCACAGGCGGCAACGGGCGCGGGCTTTGCCTCGGCGGTGGGGCTGTCACTGTTTGCGGCCCATCCACAAGATGAATGGTGGGATTTTGAGGTCCCTGCGGAACGCACACCGGCCCGGTCGTTGAAGCGGGCGGTGCGCTGGTTCAAGGACAATTGGTGATTCCCACGCGCTGCGGTGCAAGGGGTTTGATCCACCAGATGATGATGCATGCGCGAAATACCGCCTGTTAAGGCATTTCTATGCCCATATTTTGTAGAATCGCTGTGTTTTTTAGGTGACGTTTCGCTGATTCACGCGTAAAATCGTCCTAATTTCGGGGAATTTCGACCGGGACAGGTCGTCACAAAATACAGGCGGAAACCAATGACCTTGAATCTGATGATGTCGGAACACGAAGAGCTAAAACCACGGATCACCGTGTTCGGTGTCGGCGGGGCCGGGGGCAACGCCGTCAACAACATGATTGAAAAGGCGTTGGAAGGGGTCGAGTTCGTCGTGGCGAACACTGACGCGCAAGCCTTGCAGCAATCCAAATCGGAAGCCCGCATCCAGATGGGTGTGCGTGTCACCGAAGGGCTTGGGGCTGGCGCGCGTCCCAGCGTGGGCGCCGCCGCGGCGGAAGAGACGATCGAAGAAATCGTCGACCACCTGGCCGGGGCCCATATGTGCTTTATCACCGCTGGTATGGGCGGCGGCACCGGCACCGGTGCGGCGCCGATCATCGCACAGGCCGCGCGCGAACTGGGCGTGTTGACCGTTGGTGTCGTGACCAAGCCTTTCCAGTTTGAGGGCAACAAGCGGATGAAGCAGGCCGAAGACGGCATCGAGGCGCTTCAGAAGGTTGTCGACACCCTGATCATCATTCCGAACCAGAACCTGTTCCGTCTGGCCAATGAAAAAACCACCTTCACCGAAGCCTTCGCGCTGGCCGATGACGTGCTTTACCAGGGCGTCAAGGGTGTGACTGATCTGATGGTCCGCCCCGGCCTGATCAACCTCGACTTTGCCGACGTGCGCGCCGTGATGGACGAAATGGGCAAGGCGATGATGGGCACCGGCGAGGCTGCGGGCGATGACCGCGCCGTACAGGCCGCTGAAAAGGCCATTGCCAACCCGCTGCTGGATGAAATCAGCCTGCGCGGTGCCAAGGGCGTGCTGATCAACATCACCGGCGGCTATGATCTGACCCTGTTCGAGTTGGACGAAGCCGCCAACCGGATCCGCGAAGAGGTCGACCCCGAAGCCAATATCATCGTCGGTTCGACGCTGGATCCCAACATGGAAGGCATGATGCGCGTATCCGTCGTGGCCACCGGCATCGACGCGGCCCCCGCTACCGCCGAAGTTCCGGTCCCGCGCCGCCGTCTGGCCGAGCCGTTGCAGCCAACGCATCAGCCCTCGGCTGAAATGCCGATGGCTGCCGTGGCTGCACCCGCCGCCGCCATGCAACCCGCGCCCGCCGCGCAGCCCGCCGCGCCTGAACCGGTGGCGCATACCGATGGCCGTACGCTGTTTGACGCGCCCGCTGCCGTGGATGAGGCCGAAGGCGATCTGCCGCCGCCCGCGTATCGCCCGCAGCCCGCCGCACAACATAACCCCCGCGATCTGCATGTCGAAGACGACGCCGGCGCGTTCACGGCGCCGCGCCCGCGCGCGCCCGGCACACCCTCGCCCGAGGCGCTGGCCCGGTTGCAAGCCGCCGTCAACAAGGCCCCGGCCGCTGGTCAGCGCCCGATGGCGCAACCGATGAGCGCCAGCCGCCCGACACATCCGCAGGCCGCCGCGCCCGCCGATAAACCGCGCTTCGGGATCAATTCGTTGATCAACCGCATGACGGGCCACGGCACGGAAGCAGGTGAACGGATGACATCCGCAGCGCGCCCCGCCGTGCAGCCACGCGCCGTTTATGAGGAAGAGCCAGAGACCGATCCGGAACAGGACCGTATCGAAATCCCGGCATTTCTGCGCCGCCAAGCGAACTAAAGAGTTCACATTGCCTTGGAAGGGGTCGGGATTATCCCGACCCTTTTTGGTTGGAAAACAATGGTTTACAGAGTCTTAGGCAGGCTTTTGCCAAACCCGCCCCCGAATGTTTCAGCCCGTTACAAAGAGTGAATTGTTAACCGTGCCAGGGTTGCTTAGCTGATGCTGCAGGAGATTGACCCGATGGTCAGAACCGGTTCTGAAAGGCTACCCCGTGCAGACGACGATCAGATCAGCAGCTACATTCGACGGCATCGGCCTGCATTCCGGCCGCGCTGTGCGTATGGTTGTAAAGCCTGCTCCGGCAGATCACGGCATCATCTTTCGCCGCACTGACGTGCGGGGGGCCGATCCGCTGGTCCCGGCAATCTGGCATGCGGTGACGCCGTCCCGTCTATGCACGCTGATCGAAAACGCCGACGGGGTCAGCATCTCGACGATCGAACATGTGATGGCAGCGTTGATCGGGTCGGGCGTTCACAACGCCCTGATCGAGATTGATGGCCCCGAAGTGCCGATCCTTGATGGCTCGTCGGCGCCCTTTGTCGATGGAATCCGCGCGCGGGGCCTGACCGCGCTGGAAGAACCCCTGCGTGCGATCCGGGTGCTGAAAACCGTTGAGGTGCGCGAAGGGGCGGCGGTGGCGCGGTTGGAACCGGCGACCGCGCTGGAGATCGACTTTTCCATCGACTTTGACGATGCCGCGATTGGCCAGCAGGCCAAACGGCTGAACATGGCCAACGGTGCTTTTGTGCGCGAATTGATGGATAGCCGGACCTTTTGTCGTCAGGCCGATGTCGATGCCATGCGCGCCAATGGACTGGCCCTGGGCGGCACCTATGAAAACGCCGTCGTGATCGAAGGCGACCGGGTTCTGTCGCCAGGCGGTCTGCGCCATGCCGATGAGGCTGTGCGCCACAAGATGTTGGACGCGATGGGCGATCTGGCGCTGGCGGGCGCGCCGATTCTGGGCCGTTATACCGGCAGCCGCGCGGGCCATGCGATGACGAACCGTTTGCTGCGCGCGCTTTTTGCTGACGACTCGCTATGGGAATGGGCTGATTGTTCGCCCGCGCAGGCCCATAACCTGCCCGGCGCCGGGGTTTGTAACACCCAAAGCCGCCCCCGGATCGCCGCTTTTGCCTGAAATATCGCGCGCCCCCGCTCAAAGCCTTTGATCTGGGGTGCGAAAGGCATTTTGCGCCCCGGATTTTTCTGTGATAGGACGTTCGGAACAGCCGCTTTGGACGGCACTTTGGTTATGGTAGACAACGGGATAGGGCAGCATATGGCGCGCGGCAGATCGGCGGCACAACTGGTCGGAAGTCTCGTTCTGGTTTCCGTTTTGGCGGCGTGTGGTGGCGGCGACAAAGAGCCGTCGTTAGAGAATTTCACCGCGCAGGAAATCTATAAGCGTGGCGAATATGAGCTGGAAACCGGCAACCCACGCAGGCCGCAAACCGCGATCCGCTACTTTTCCGAGGTGGAGCGCCTTTACCCCTATTCCGAATGGGCCAAGCGCGCGCTGATCATGGAGGCCTTTGCACAGCACAAGGCCAAGGACTACGAGGCGGCCCGCTCTAGTGCGCAGCGTTTCATTGATACCTATCCGGGGGACGAAGACGCAGCCTACGCCAAATATCTGTTGGCGCTTTCCTATTACGACCAGATTGATGAGGTTGGCCGCGATCAGGGGCTGACCTTCCAGGCGCTTCAGGCGTTGCGGGCCGTGATCGAGGAATATCCTGACAGCGAATACGCGCGTTCTGGCATTCTCAAATTCGACCTCGCCTTCGATCATCTGGCGGCGAAAGAAATGGAGATTGGCCGCTATTACCTGAAGAAGGGTCATTATACAGCCGCGATCAACCGTTTCCGCGTGGTGGTCGAGCAGTTCCAGACCACCACCCACACACCCGAAGCGCTGCACCGTCTGGTCGAGGCGTATCTGGCGCTGGGTCTGACGGACGAGGCGCAGACCGCCGGCGCGATCCTGGGGCACAACTTCCAATCGTCGCCGTTCTATCAAGACAGCTACAAGTTGTTAACGGGCAAGGGGCTGACACCGGAAGCCAAGGGCGACAACTGGCTGAGCAAGGTTTACCGTCAGGTCATTCGCGGCGAATGGCTATAAGTCGGGGGGCCGGGGCTTATGCTTCGTTCGCTTGAAATTCGTGACATGCTGCTGATTGATCGGCTGGAACTGGGGTTTCAGCCGGGCTTGAACGTGCTGACCGGCGAAACCGGGGCGGGTAAATCCATTCTTCTGGATTGTCTTGGGTTTGTGCTGGGCTGGCGCGGGCGCGCTGAATTGGTCCGTGCCGGCGCCGATCAGGGTGAGGTGACGGCAGTCTTTGACCTGCCCCAAGGGCATGCGGCGCATATGATTTTGGCTGATGCGGGTTTGCCCGATGGGCCAGAGCTGATCTTGCGCAGGGTAAACGCCGTTGACGGCCGCAAGACCGCTTTTATCAACGACCGCCGTGCCTCTGGCGAGGTGCTGCGCAACCTTGCGGCAACGCTGGTGGAACTGCATGGCCAGCAAGATGACGGCGGTTTACTGAACCCGCGCGGGCATCGGATGCTCTTGGATGCGTTCGCGGGCCACGAGGCGCAATTGGCGAACCTACGCGAGGCGTGGTCTGCGCGCGCCAAGGCCCGCCGCCGCCTGGCCGAGGCCGAATCAGCCCTTGCCGCCATCAAACAAGAAGAAGATTTCTTGCGCCATGCGGTCAAAGAGTTGGACCAACTGAACCCTGAACCGGGGGAAGAGGCCAGCCTTGATACGCGCCGCCGCCTGATGCAGGGCGCAGAAAAAATTCGTAGCGATGTGGCCAGTGCGCTGGCGGCCCTTAGCCCAGACGGGGCAGAAGGGTTGATGCGGGATGCGACGCGCTGGCTGGATGGCGCGGCGGAAAAGGCCGAGGGCCGGCTGGAGGCCCCTTTGGCGGCGCTTGACCGGGCCCTGATCGAGTTGGGCGAGGCGCATCAAGGGGTTGAGCAGGCATTGGAGGCGCTGTCATTTGACCCACGCGACCTTGAGGCGGCCGAAGAACGGCTGTTTGCCATTCGGGCGCTGGCGCGCAAGCACGATGTTCTGGCCGATGACCTGGGCAGTTTTGCCGCCGCGCTACGCGCCCGTCTGGCCGCGCTGGATGGTGGCGCCGATCAGATTGGCGTGCTTTCCGCCGAACTGGCCGCGGCCGAGACCACCTACGACACCCGCGCAGCGGCGCTAGGGGCGCTGCGTCGGAAGGCCGCCACGCGCCTGGACGCCGCAATGGCCGAAGAACTGGCGCCGTTAAAGATGGAGCGCGCGGTTTTTGCCACCCATGTCACGGCCGCCGAGCCCGGCCCCGAAGGCCGCGATGCCGTGGCCTTTACCGTGGCCACCAACCCCGGTGCCCCGGCCGGCCCGTTGAACAAGATTGCCTCAGGCGGCGAGTTGTCGCGCTTTTTATTGGCGCTGAAAGTGTGCCTGTCGCATGGCGCTGACGCGTTGGTGATGATCTTTGACGAAATTGACCGGGGCGTTGGCGGTGCCACAGCCGATGCCGTGGGCCGGCGGCTTGCGCGGCTTGCCAGCGATGCGCAGGTGCTGGTCGTGACCCACAGCCCGCAGGTGGCGGCACGCGGCGGCCATCATTGGCGCGTGCAAAAACAGGTGACAAAAGGGATTACAACTTCAAGCGTGGTGCCTCTGGGGCCAGCCGAAAGGGTGGATGAGATCGCGCGAATGATTTCAGGCGACCGCGTGACCGAGGCTGCCCGCGCCGCTGCGACCGAACTTCTGGCCCCTTGAGGCCACCGAAGGCATATCGCCAAACGGCTTGACGGATCGCTATTCGCCGCGGTCGGCTATGATCCGTTCGGCCTCATTTGCGGTGATGGACAGTAAAAATGAAAGGTGAGGCTGGTCCAGCGTCGCGGCCATGATGCATAATTCCCGCGTCAGCTGAGCAATGTATTCAGCCGTCTGAAGCCGCCTGGCATTGCGCCCCGCAAGCTGGTTGCTGCGCGGAAAAAAGGTCAATGGTGGCGACTGGTCGTTCATTGTTTCTCCTCATTGGGTGTTTGGGGCCGTGGTGTTGTCAGCCGGAAACGGATCAGGATCATTCCAACTGCATTGGCAACTTTAGCGGTAGCCCTAACATTGAACAATTCTCTCAGCGCGACAAAATAGGCCGGCATTTGTCGTGAATTATCAATTAACGGTGGTCTCCGCCATAATCTTGCGGCGCACGGCCCCCGGAGGCATGCCGAACCATTGTGTGACGGCGCGCGAATAGGCCGCAGAAGATTTATAACCGCAACGCCGTGCAATCTTATCCAAGGCCATGGTGTCGCGCATCAAAAGTATTACGGACAGGTTTTGACGCGCCTCGCGGATCAGCGTGTCAAAACCGGTGTTTCGTTCGGCCAGACGCCGCTGAAGACTGCGCGCGCCAATTCCCATATCTTCTGCGATGCGGGCAAGGTCGACGTTTCCGGTTGGCAGCCGTGCGATGATCAGTTGTTGGGCTTGCAGGACAATGTCGGTACGGCGTTGCCGTTGCGCCAACGCCTCGGTGCAGGCGGCGCGCATGAGTTGATAGATGCGTGGGTCCGCATCTTTGGCGGTTTTATCCAGATCACTTGGCGCGAACACGCACCGATTGAAGGGCTGATCAAAGGTTACGGTTTCCCCAAAGACTGCCTTGTAGGGTGCCGGATCGTCGGGGTTGGGGCGCTGTAATGCCATTTCAATCGGGAACCAATCCGCCCCGGTATAGTTCCGAAAATGACGGATAACCAAGGTGACCATCAGATCCGCGAACGGCCCCAAGTGGGCAACCAGCGGTGAATAGCTCCATTCGGCCTTGGCCATGGTTGCTGTTTCTTGCAGGCGCAGGTGGCTGTGATCGGCTGCCAGACTTACAACGCTGCAGGAAAATTTCCACATATCCCGTAAGGTGGGGGCGTTCAGCATGGCAAAGCCCAAGGGGCCGGTATCACCCATGCGAAACGCTGCGCCAAAGCTTAGCCCAAACGCCCGATCCCCGCAGGCGTCGCCCAGATCCTGCAAGAGCCGCCCGAATCTGTCGATGCTGATACGGGCAGTGGGCTGATCGAATACGCCCTCGGGTAGACCTGCCGCGGCCATGAAGGGCGCAATCCGAAGCCCCCGCGCGGCGCAAAATTCCGCCAGTCCCTTGCCTAGAGATGCCGCGCATTGCGCGTGATCCATAAGGGGCAGCACCAAAGCCACGCTTAATTCCGCCTCGTAATCCCAAAGCCATCCTCAATATAACATGAAAGATGACGACTCACTGATCCGTATTGTCGCGGGTATGCGCCGCACCTAACTTTCGGCGACGAATTGCGCTGAGACAATCACCCAACCTTGCGTATCTTGCACCAGCGTTGCCGCCAGAATGGCGCCGACCCGGCCCGCATCGGTGCCATCGACATGCACGATGCCCGATAGCACAAAACGCTGTATCAGCACGGCCGCATGTGGCCCCAGGGGGCGCATCTTGCTACGCCCCGTGACCAGGCGGGCGCGGGAAAAAGCCCCGGCCAGTTCGCTGGCCAGAAGTTCGGCAATTTCGCCACGCCCCTCGGCGGCCCCTCCGGTAAGGCTTAGAAAATCGGCGTCTTCGGCAAACAGGTCCGCCAGCGCAACCGCATCGCGCGCGCCCCATGCCAGTGCAAAACAGCGGGGAAGGTCACTAGGATTTTGCAGGCTCATGTCCGGGCTTTCATTTTCGGGGTTGGGCGGGGCATCGGGGTCTTTGGCAGTTGTGCCCGCGACCCTAAGCCAAGGCGTTGTCGGGCAAAAGCCCCTGTAGCGGGCATACGCCAAACCCCGCCGGTGGTGGCCTAAGCGGCCGACTGGCTATGGATGGCAGCGCAGGCGCGGGTCAACCAGGCAAGGGCAGGGGGCGAGACGCGCGGCCCAATCAGGCGCAACACCTGTGCGTGATAGGCATTCAACCAGCGCACCTCGCCGGGTGATAGCATCTCAGGCAGGATCAGGCGGGTGTCGATCGGCACAAACGTCAGCGTGCGAAATGCCAGCATCGGGCGCGGGTCGGCATCGGGCAGGGGGCGGCCCGCCTCAACCAATATGAGGTTTTCGATGCGGATGCCAAAGGCGCCCTCACGGTAATAGCCCGGCTCATTCGACAGGATCATGCCGGGCTGCAACGGCACCTCGGATGTGCGTGAAATCCGCGCCGGCCCTTCGTGAACGCTAAGATAGGCGCCAACCCCATGGCCAGTGCCATGGTCGTAATCCTGGCCGGCAAGCCACAGGTGCTGGCGCGCAATCGGGTCCAGATCGCGGCCTGTCAGCCCCTTTGGCCAGCGCGCGCGTGACAGGGCGATCATGCCTTGCAGGGCGCGGGTATAGGGCGCCCGCGCGGATTGAAGCACGGGGCCAATTGGCACGGTTCGCGTGATATCGGTGGTGCCGTCAGCATATTGGCCACCACTGTCGATCAACAAAATGTCGCCGGGGGTGATCGGGCGATTGCTGGCCTCGGTCACGCGGTAATGAACGATCGCGCCATTAGGCCCCGCGCCGCAGATGGTTTCAAAGCTGATATCGCGTAGCTGATTACTGGCCTCGCGAAAGGTTTCCAGCGCGCGCACCACATCCACCTCGGTCAAGTGACCCTTGGGGGCGGTTTCATCCAGCCAGGAAAGAAACTCGACCATGGCCGCGCCATCGCGCAGATGGGCGGCTTGCATCCCGGTAATTTCGGCGGGGTTTTTCAGTGCCTTTGGCAGGATGCAGGGATCTTCGGCCCAAGCAATTTCGGTGCCGCGCTGCGCCAGTTCCAGCCCCAGTTGATGGGGGGCGGTGGCCGGATCCAGTTGAACGGGGCCGGAAAGATCGCGCAGGGCCACGATAAGGTCCGCGTCGGGACGCAAGGTGACATCCGGGCCAAGATGGGCGCGTAAATCCGCGTCAAACTTGGCGGGGTTGGCGAATAGCGTCAGCCGCCCGGTATCATGCAGCAGCGCAAAGCCCTGCACCACCGGATTGCGGGCGATATCGGAGCCGCGGATGTTAAGCAGCCAGCACAGGCTATCGGGCAGGGTCAGCACCGCCGATCTGA
Organism: Phaeovulum sp.; assembly: GCF_047638075.1. Taxonomy (NCBI): domain Bacteria; kingdom Pseudomonadati; phylum Pseudomonadota; class Alphaproteobacteria; order Rhodobacterales; family Paracoccaceae; genus Phaeovulum; species Phaeovulum sp. The sequence continues at coordinate 22,970 of NZ_JBLJBV010000098.1, read as the reverse complement.
CCCCGCTATTGCGCAACGCCTGCGCCAGCCGACCGCGTTTGGAGGCGCTGTCTTCGCCGGCAAATTCCAACGGCTGGATGCGCGCGGGGTTGGCAGGGGGGGCAGGCTGCTCACACCAGATCGCGTCAATCAAATTCGCAACCGGACAAAGGGTTATGCCGCTGCCCGCAAGCGCTGATGTCAGATCGGTAATTTCCTTATGGGTGTGTAGCCACGGGTCAAACCCGACCCGGCCACCGCCCGATTGCGCCGCGCGCAGCCATGGGCCCAGTCTGGTTTCGGGCCAGTGAACCGGGGTAAAAACCTCAAGGTTCACTTGTGCCCGGACCTGCAGGCGGTAGCGCCCGTCGATGAATACCCCGGCCTGATCTGCCAGAACCACGGCAAAGCCCGCTGATCCGGTGAAGCCTGTCAGCCACGCCAAACGGTCATCATGCGGTGCGACGTATTCGCCCTGATGGGCGTCCGCCCGCGGCACCAGATAACCGCAAAGCCCGTCTGCCTGCAGCAATTTGCGCAATTGCGCCAACCGCGGTGGCCCATCTTGCGGGCGGGTGCGGTTGGCAAAATCCTGATGCATCACATCGCCTTTTTGATACCTAAAAACCGGGCGCGGGCGCGCGGGTTGGTATCAAACAGGCTGGCCAGCTGTTCTGTCATCGCGCCAGCAAGCTGTTCGACATCGGTGATGGTCACGGCGCGCTGATAGTAGCGGGTCACGTCATGGCCGATACCAATAGCGATCAGTTCGACCTGACGGCGATTTTCAACCATCGCAATCACATCGCGCAAATGCTTTTCCAGATAGTTCGCGGGGTTGACCGACAGGGTGGAATCGTCCACCGGCGCGCCATCGGAAATAACCATCAAGATCTTGCGCGCCTCGACCCGACCGACCATGCGGCGGTGCGCCCATTCCAGCGCCTCGCCGTCGATGTTTTCCTTAAGCAGCCCCTCTTTCATCATCAGGCCAAGGTTCGCACGGGTGCGCCGCATCGGCGCATCGGCGGATTTGTAGATAATGTGGCGCAGATCATTCAGCCGCCCGGGTTGCTGTGTGCGCCCCTCGTTCAGCCATCTTTCACGCGATTGGCCACCCTTCCAGGCGCGGGTGGTAAAGCCCAAAATCTCGACCTTGACGGAACAGCGTTCCAATGTGCGGGCCAACACGTCGGCGCAGATCGCCGCAATGGAAATGGGGCGCCCCCGCATCGAGCCGGAATTGTCGATCAAAAGCGTTACCACCGTGTCTCGAAACTCGGTGTCCTTTTCAACCTTGAACGATAGCGGCGTAGTTGGGTTGGCAACCACACGCGCAAGACGCCCGGCATCAAGCGTGCCCTCTTCGCGGTCAAATTCCCAGCTACGGCTTTGCTGTGCCTGAAGGCGGCGTTGCAGTTTGTTGGCCAGCCGCGAAACTGCACCTTTCAGCGGCTCCAACTGCTGGTCCAGATAGGCGCGCAGGCGTTCCAGCTCGGCCGGTTCGGCAAGGTCTTCTGCGCGGATTTCTTCGTCAAATTCGGTCAGATAGACGGTATAATTGGGGTCTGCGTCCGAATGGGGCGCAGGTGGAGGGGGCTCTAGCGGGGCATCGGCATCGGGCATTTCAGCCGCGTCTGACAGTTCCTGATCGGCCAGATCGTCCATGCTGACCGTGGTCTGTGACTGGTCTTGCTGATCATCCTGAGATCGCTCGGGTGAGGCTTCGCCGTCATCCTCTTGCGAGTCGTCGCTTGATTTGTTGTCGAGCGTGTCGTCGTCGGATTCCGTGTCGTCATCGTCGCCGTCGTCCTGATCCTGTGTGTCAGGATCATCGCCTAGTTCATCGGCATAGCCCAGATCCGCAATCACCTGACGCGCCAGACGGGCAAAAGCGGCCTGATTGGCAAGGGTCTGATCGATCCGGGAAAAATCCTCGGCGGCCTGTTCCTCAAGGAAGGGGCGCCAAAGATCGAGGACATTCGCCGCCGCCCCCGGCAGCTTGCGGCCCGTGGCCATTTCGCGCACCAGATAGCCCGCAGCTACCGCCAGGGGCGCGTCTGATTGGCTACGGATCTGGCCATAGCCTTTGCGATCGGCCTCATGTGCGATCTTGGCGTCGATATTGGTCAGCGTGCCCGGCATGTGGCGTGCGCCCAGTGCCTCACAGCGGGCGGTTTCCATTGCCTCATAAAGATCTTTGGCCATCTGCCCGGTCGGATTGTAGCGCGCAAATGTTTCCGCGTCGTGGTGGCGGTGGCGCAGCGCCAGCGCATCGCCCGTGCCGCGTGCCAGCAAGACCTCATCGCGGGTCATCCGGCGGCTGACCTGTGGCAAGCGCAGGGTGTCACCGGCGATACCGGACGGATCCACACTGAAGGTTACCGTCAGATCAGTATCATTGGCCATCGTCTTGGTGGCCTCGGCCAGGGCCTTTTTGAACGGATCGGCGGGGTTGTCGGACGGTTTCATTTCAGCCCCCGGAACGGACGTGGATTAAGCCAGGCACCTATGCGTGCCCGGCCCATGAGGTTACCGAACGCTTTGAGCCACCGCGCTTTCGGGCAGTTCCTCATCAAACAGGCGTTGGTAGAATTCGGCTACGGTCTGACGCTCCATCTCATCGCATTTGTTCAGGAAGGTCAGCCGGAAGGCATAGCCCACGTTGCGGAAGATCTGCGCGTTTTGGGCCCATGTGATCACGGTACGCGGGCTCATCACGGTGGACAGATCACCGTTCATGAAGGCGGTGCGGGTCAGATCGGCAACGGCCACCATCTGCGCAATGGTCTTGCGGCCCTTTTCGGTGTTGTACTGCGGGTTTTTCGACAACACGATTGCGCTTTCGGCGTCATGGCTGAGGTAATTCAAGGTCGCGACCAGTGACCAGCGGTCCATCTGGCCCTGGTTGATTTGCTGCGTGCCGTGGTAAAGCCCGGTCGTGTCGCCCAAGCCCACGGTATTTGATGTGGCAAACAGCCGGAAATAAGGATTGGGGGTGATAACTTCGTTCTGGTCCAGCAAGGTCAGTTTACCGTCCGCCTCAAGCACACGCTGAATGACGAACATCACATCGGCGCGGCCGGCATCATATTCATCAAACACGATGGCCGTCGGGTTGCGTAGCGCCCAAGGCAGAATACCTTCGTGAAACACGGTGACCTGTTTGCCATCGACCAGCTTGATCGCATCCTTGCCGATCAGGTCGATCCGGCTGACGTGGCTATCAAGGTTGACGCGCACGCAAGGCCAGTTCAGCCGGGCCGCAACCTGTTCGATATGGGTGGATTTACCGGTGCCGTGATAGCCCTGGATCATCACCCGGCGGTTATAGGCAAAGCCCGCCAGAATCGCCAAAGTGGTATCAGGATCGAATTTATAGGTCGTATCAATGTCGGGGACACGTTCTGTCCGTTCGGCAAAACCCTTTAGTTTCATGTCGCTGTCAACGCCAAATACATTGCGGACATCAATTTCTTCAGTCGGTTTTGCGTTCATTTCCAGCATTTGATCCGCCATAGTTTCCGCGCAGCACCCATGCCACACCCCACATCGGATATGTGGAACATTCCTCGGCGGGGTGCAAGGGCAAGGGGGCGGATTGTGCCGCAGGGGCGGTGTGGATAAACTGACATGGTCAATATTTACAGGCGGAGTTTTTGAATGAGCGGTCTTTTGGCGTTGCTGGATGATGTAGCCGGAATCGCCAAGGTTGCCGCGGCCTCGGTAGATGATATCGCGGGGCAGGCCACACGGGCGGGGGTCAAGGCGGCAGGCGCGGTCATAGACGATGCGGCGGTGGCGCCAAAATATGTGCAAGGATTTGATGCCAAACGCGAATTGCCGATTGTCGGGCGAATCGCACTGGGCTCGATCCGCAACAAGCTTTTGGTGTTGTTGCCAGCGGCGTTGATCCTGTCGGCGTTTGCACCCTGGGCAATCATACCCCTGCTGATGTTGGGGGGCTGTTATCTGTGCTTTGAAGGGGCGGAAAAGGTCTGGCATCTTTTTCGACCGCATGCCCCCTATGCCGATGGCAAGGCCGCCCCCGCCGATGATTTAACCCCGGTGCGGCTTGAGGCTGAAAAGGTGGCGGGCGCGGTCAAGACCGATTTCATACTGTCCGCCGAAATAATGACCATCGCGCTGGCCACACTGCCCGCACAAGGCGTGTTAATGCAGGCCGCCGCGCTGGCGTTGGTCGGGATCGGAATTACCGCGCTGGTCTATGGCGGGGTCGCGCTGATCGTAAAGGCGGATGATGCGGGGCTGTGGCTGGCACGCCGGGCGCAATCGCGGATGATGCGCGCCCTGGGGCGCAGGTTGGTACAGGTGATGCCCGGGTTTCTTTTGGGGCTGACCATTGTCGGGACGGCGGCGATGATATGGGTTGGCGGCTCGATCGTGGTGCATGGGCTTGAAACCTTTGGGCTTTCAACCATTGGTCACTGGATAGAATGGCAGGCCAACACTGCGGCGGAATATTTGCAAAAGATGCCGGGCGTGGTTCACTGGACCGTCACCGCATTTTTCGATGGGGTGTTCGGGTTGCTGTTGGGGCTTTTGCTGATTCCCGTTGTTACCTGGGTGATTGACCCGATGATCGCGGCGGTCAGCGGTGGCAAAGCGCATTGATCGGGGTGCCAGACGGGTGGGGCATCGCACCGTGCAGAACCTGCCTGAAATCCGGCTGGCCTGAACAGATTACCTTGCCCTGCCCGCAATCAGTCGCGGAAGTTTCGGCTGTCCTTGATCTGATCCCAAGCCCAGACGACCTCTTGCAGGCGCTCTTCGTCCGAGCGGTCGCCGCCGTTCATATCGGGGTGCAGGATCTTGATCAGGGCTTTGTATTGCTTGCGCAATTGGGTCTTGGTCATGGTGTCCTTGGCTTCAAGGATGTCCACGGCCTTGCGTTCAGTAGGGGGCAGTTTGCGGCCCACAACCTGGCGGCCGGGGTTCTGGGTGGCGTTGGCGCCCAGAATCTCCATCGGGTCGGCCACGCCGTGGCGCGCCCAGGCGCGGCTTTCATCATTGGCGCGGTTGAACGGTTTGGTAGGCCGTTCCCAGACGGTGGCGTTGTCCAGAAAAGCCTGGAATTCCTCTTCCGACTGGCCCTGAAAGTAGTTCCAGTTCAGGTTGTATTCGCGCGCGTGGTCCTTGCAGAACCAATAGTATTCATCCAGCACCTTGGGGCTTTTGGGCGCCCGGTAAAGCCCGGCCTCGGTGCAACCGGGCTTGTCACAGCTGCGGGTTGATGTTTCAAAAGCACCGGACATGCCGCGCTTGCCTTTGGCCCGGCGCTTCTTGTCCGAAGCGGCTGATATATCAAAACCGAAAGGGTCGTTTCTGGTCATGGCGTTCTCCGGACGCATTCTGGCCGGCCTGTTCGGCTCGGGCCACAGAGTTTAGGTTATTTGGCGGACGAAGTAAGGGGGTTGACGATGAAAATACGTGTTGTGGATGAAATCAGGCAAAAGCTGGCGGTGTTTTGCCCCGCGCAGTTGCAGGTTGAGGATGAAAGCGCGCTTCATGAGGGGCACGCAGGGGCGCGACCCGAAGGTGAAACCCATTTTCGGGTGATGATCCGGGCGGCAGAGTTTGCACCCCTGTCGCGGCTAGAGCGGCAGCGGCGCGTTCACGCAGCGCTGGGGGCGCCTTTGCTGGGCCGGATACATGCGCTGGCGCTGGATGTGGACGGGTAGGGCTGCTTTCCCGAAATACGCCCCCCGGCCTTCCCTCGAAAAGATTGGGGTGACGGCCGGGGTGTTTCAAGGTCAGGCGGATTCTGCCTTTGATTTCGGTTCGGCAGGGCCAAGGCGCGGGGCGATGCCTTCGTCGGACCGCGCGCTAAGGCGGCGCGGTGCGGCAGGCGATTGGGGCGCGTTGGCGGCCTCTTCGTCTGCCTCGGCAAGGGCTGCGGCCTCGGGCGAGAGCGGGCGCCGAAATACCAGAAGGTTGTGATAGACCGTGTTCTTTGATGTCAGCCCCGAGCGTTCCTCGGTGGGCAGCGTGTCGGCGCGCAGATATTCCCAGCCGTCGCGGGCCTGCTGGTTCATCAACTGGGTGAGTGTGTGGGCAAAGCGGTCGGCCCCGGTTTTCAGCCCGCGTTCCTTTTCGCCGCGATTGGGGGCGGGGATGACGCGGTATTCGTAGGTTTGCATGATCGGGTCCCTGGTCGTTCTGCCTGCGGATCGGCGCGGATCATAGCCGCAACCGGGGGCGATGTCATCGGCCCCCTGATGACTTCGGCGTGACGACAGGGCGCGCTACAGCCCCAGTTTCCTTGTGACCAGTTCCGTGACCGCCGCCGGATTGGCCTTGCCCCCCGAGGCTTTCAACACCTGTCCGGTGAACCAGCCTGCAAGTTTCGGATTGGCTTTGGCCTTTTCGACCTGCGCGGGGTTCTGGGCGATGATGTCATCGACCATCGCCTCGATTGCGCCGGTGTCGGTGACCTGTTTCATGCCGCGCGCCTCGACGATCTGCGCGGGGTCGCCGCCCTCGGTATAGACGATCTCAAACAGATCCTTGGCGATCTTGCCAGAGATGTCACCGGCCTTGATCAGCCCGACGATCGCCGCCAGTTGTTCAGGCGAAACCGGGCTTTCACCGATCTCATGCCCCTCTTTTTTCAGACGGCCAAAAAGTTCGTTGATCACCCAGTTGGCGGCCAGCTTGCCGTCATTGCCGTCGGCCACCTTTTCAAAATAGGCGGCGTTTTCGGCTTCGGCGGTCAATACGCTGGCGTCATAGTCCGACAGGCCGAAATCCTTGACAAAGCGTGCTTTTTTCGCGTCTGGAAGTTCGGGCATCGTGGCCTTGATATCGTCAACCCAGGCCTGCTCAATCTCCAGCGGCAAAAGATCGGGGCAGGGGAAGTAGCGGTAATCATGCGCCTCTTCCTTGGATCGCATGCTGCGTGTTTCGCCCTTGTCCGCATCGTAAAGGCGGGTTTCCTGCACGATGCTGCCGCCGTCTTCGATGATGGCGATCTGGCGGCGGGCCTCATACTCAATTGCCTGCTGGATAAAGCGCATCGAGTTCATGTTCTTGATTTCGCAGCGGGTGCCAAGGTGCGAAAAATCCTGCGTTTCCTGATACCGCTCATAAGCGCCGGGTTTGCAGACCGAGACGTTGACATCGCAGCGCAGGTTGCCGTTTTGCATGTTGCCGTCGCAGGTGCCCAGATAGCGCAGGATCTGACGCAGCTTGCCAACATAGGCGGCGGCCTCTTCGGGGCCGCGTATATCAGGGCGGCTGACAATCTCCATCAGGGCGACACCGGTGCGGTTGAGGTCCACAAAGCTCATGTTCGGGTCCATGTCGTGGATGGATTTGCCGGCGTCCTGTTCAAGGTGGATGCGTTCCACCCGCACAAGGCGCGCAATGCCCGGGCCCATATCGACGATGATTTCCCCCTCACCGACGATCGGATGGTATAGCTGGCTGATCTGGTAGCCTTGCGGCAGGTCGGGGTAAAAATAGTTCTTGCGGTCAAACGCCGATATCAGGTTGATCTGCGCGTTCAGCCCCAGCCCGGTGCGCACGGCCTGCGCTACGCAAAATTCGTTGATTACCGGCAACATGCCCGGCATCGCCGCATCAACAAAGGCCACGTTCGCGTTGGGTTCAGACCCGAACAGCGTTGAGGCGCCCGAAAACAGTTTGGCGTTCGAGGCGACCTGTGCGTGCACCTCAAGCCCGATGACAAGTTCCCAATCGGATTTGGCACCGGCGATAACTTTGGGTTCGGGGGCGCGGAAGCTTAGATGATCCAGCATGGTTTGGTCCTGTCTTGGGGTTATCGCCTTCTAAGACAGGGGCGGGCGCGGGGCAAGACCGCACAGGTTCAGCGCAACACCGGAATATCGCGCTGGCTGAGTTCGTGTTCAAGACGGCGGGCCGACGGCAGCGCCGCCGGGGGAAGCGTATCGCGCATCCCGTCCGACAGTTCCAGCACGCAATCATAAGGGCTTAAAAGATGGCGTGTAATCTTTGCGCTTTTGATCTTTGCAAGCGGCAGGATTTTGGACTGGCGCCCATTATATATTTCCAGCCGGGTCGGCCCAAGGCGCATTCCGGCACTGTGGTTCATCAGTAACCGGTAAATCACGATGATCATGAACGCCCCCACCGGGACCACTGCCAACACTGCCCCAGTCAGATAGACGGCATAGGCGGTGACTATTCCCACCCCCAGCGCGAGGTAGGTAAGAGGCCGACGGGCCTGAAGGTGATAATGATAAACCTGCTGTGTCATGCCGGATTTTAGCCGCTGAATTAAGGCAAGATCACGGCGGATATAAAGGTTTGTTTGTGAATTGTTGTGTGATTTGAAACGGTTGTCTGTTGGGGTGCGGATCAGTGTCGATCCGCACCCCAAACGGATGGGGTCAGGCTTTCGCGGTGGCCAGCCGGGTGACCATTTCTGTCAGATCGCGGCTGAGACCGGGTTGTGCGGCCATCCGGCCCAGCTCTGCCCGGATCAGCGTTTGGCGGGCGGCATCATAGCGGGGCCAGGTTTCAAACGCGGTTGAAAGCCGCGCGGCGATTTGTGGGTTCAATGGGTCCACGCGCAAAAGCCAATCAGCATAAAAGCGGTAACCTGCCCCGGATGCCTGGTGAAAGCCCGCATGGTTGGCCGATAGCCCGCCCATCAACGCGCGGTAGCGGTTGGGGTTTTTCCATTCAAACTCGGGCAGCGCGGCAAGGGTCTTGGCCAAGGCGGGGGTCTGGTCGGGGGTGGCGTGGGCCAGTTGCACCGTGAACCATTTGTCCATCACCAGCCGGTCGGCCTGCCAGCGGGTCTTGAAGGTGGCGGTGGCGTCGTCCGCCTGACCCTCCTCGATCAGGCAGGCAAGCGCTGCGAGGGATTCGGTCATGTTGTCGGCCTGTGCAAACAGCGCCTTGGCGTGGGCGCCGCCATCCAGCCGGTTCAGCAGGCCAAGGCAGGCCAGTCGTAGCGCACGCTGCCCTGCGGGGCCCGCGTCGGGCGTGTAGGGGCCGGGCACGCGCATGGCGGTATAGGTGCCGGCAAGGTCTGTCTCATGGGTGCGGGCAAGGGCTGTGGCAAGGCGGCCGCGCGCATCGTGAATAGCGTCCGGGTCGGGCGTTTGACCGGCATCATACAGGGTTTGGGCGATCTCTTCCTCGCCCGGAAGACGCAGGCACAGCGCGCGAAAGGCCGGGTCAAGGCTGTTATCGCGTAAAATCCGCCCCAGCGCGTCGATATGATCAGGTGCCGCGTCAGCGCCGTTGACCATGGCGCAAAGCCCGTTTCGGGCCAGGGTGCGCCCCGCCTCCCACCGGGTGAACGGGTCGGTGTCATGCGCCATCACAAAGGCCTGTTCGGCGGGGCTGGCGGAATGGGTGAGCACCACCGGGGCGGAAAACCCGCGGTTGAGCGACAGGATCGGCCGCGCCGCAAGGCCGGGGAAGGTGAAAGTCTGGTGTGCCTCGGTCAGTTCCAGCAGGGTGGTCGGTAGCACCTCATCGCCATTGGGCGACAGCAGGCCCAGGGCCAGCGGAATCACCCTTGGCGCCTTTTCCGGCTGGCCGGGGGTGGGGGGGGTCGATTGGCTGACATTCAGCGTCAAGGTGCCGTTTTCGTAGCTATCTTTCACGGTGACGCGCGGGGTGCCCGCATCGGTATACCAGCGTTTGAACTGGGTCAGGTCGCGGCCGGTGGCGTCTTCAAACACCTTCAGCCAATCTTCGATCGTGGCGGCCTCGCCGTCATGGCGGCTGAAGTATAGATCAAGCGCGGCCCGGTAGCCCCCCTCACCGACCAGTGATTTCAGCATACCGATAACCTCGGCGCCTTTTTCATAGACTGTGGCGGTGTAGAAATTGTTGATCTCGACGTAGTGATCGGGGCGGACGGGGTGCGCCAGCGGGCCCTGATCTTCGCGAAACTGACGCGCACGCAGGGTCAGCACATCGTCGATGCGCTTGACCGGGGCGGAACGCATGTCTGCGGTGAACTGCTGATCGCGATAGACCGTCAGCCCTTCTTTCAGGCAAAGCTGGAACCAGTCGCGGCAGGTGATGCGGTTACCGGTCCAGTTGTGGAAATATTCATGCGCGATGATGCCTTCGATACGCTCAAAATCGTTGTCGGTCGCGGTTTCGGGGCTGGCCAACACCCATTTGGAGTTGAAAATGTTCAAGCCCTTGTTCTCCATCGCGCCCATATTGAAGTCGTCAACGGCAACGATGTTGAAAATGTCCAAGTCGTATTCGCGGCCATAGGTGCGTTCATCCCATGCCATGGCGCGTTTCAGCGCGCCCATCGCAAAGGCGCAGCGCCCCTCGTCACCCGGGCGCACATAGATGTTCAGCGCGACATTGCGCCCTGACATCGTGGTAAAACTACCGGGGTAGGCGGTCAGATCGCCCGCCACCAGCGCGAACAGATAAGCCGGTTTTGGCCAGGGATCATCCCACTCGGCCCAACCGGGGCCTTGGCCCAGCGGGTTGCCGTTGGATAGCAGCACCGGTAGCGGGTTTGCCGCATCGGGCGTTTCGACGCGCACCCGAAACGGTGCCATCACATCGGGACGGTCAGGGTAAAACGTGATGTGGCGAAAGCCCTCGGCCTCGCATTGGGTGCAATACATCCCGTTCGAGATGTAAAGCCCCTGCATCGTGGTATTGGCGGCGGGGTTGATCTCAACCTCGGTCGTCAGGGTAAATGGCCCCTCGGGCAGGGCGGCGGCGTGGATGGTCAGCCCCGTCTCGGTCAGCAGATAATCTGCACCGGTCAGTGCGTCGCCGTTAATTGCTGCGACAATCAGGCGCAGGCCCACGCCATCAAGCACCAAGGATGCGCCGGGAACGCGCGCCACAAGGTCTAGGCGGGCCAACACTCTTGTGGCCCCGGCGGCAAGGCGGAACGTCAGGTCAACCGCTTTCAGCGTGAAGGGATACGGGCTATAATCGACCAGACGGATCGGGCGTTGGGCTTGCACGGGGGGCTCTCCGAAGATTGAGGTTGCGGCAGGGTAGCCAGCAGCGGCGCGGGGTTCAACTGCGGATCGGCTGGCAACCCCCGATGGAATTGCGCCTTTGGCCGTAGCAATAACGCGCTGGATTTCTGCCGCGCAGTGTTGCATCTTCGCGCCGATTTGAAAATGAGGCGTAAGGAGAGCCAGATGACGGATCGCATTATGCGTAAAGGCCTGCGGGTCGACGGGCGTCTGGTCGCCTTTTTGGAGCAGCGTGTCTTGCCGGGGACCGGCGTTTCGGCCGACACACTGTGGAATGGGCTTTCATCGTTGATCCATGATCTGGGCCCCAAAAACCGTGCCCTTCTGGCCCGGCGCGAGGAACTTCAATCCCGGATTGATGCATGGCACCTTGCGCAGCGCGGCAAGCCGCATGACGCCACCGCCTATATCGCGTTCTTGCGTGACATCGGCTATCTGCTGCCCGAGGGGCCGGATTTTGCCATTGAGACCGGGCCGACCGACCCCGAGTTTTCGCGCGTCAGCGGCCCGCAGCTGGTGGTGCCGATCATGAACGCGCGGTTTGCACTGAATGCGGCGAATGCGCGCTGGGGCAGCCTTTATGACGCGTTTTATGGCACGGACGCACTGGGGGATCTGCCGCAGGGCAAAGGGTTCGATCCGGTGCGCGGTGCGCGGGTTGTGGCAGCGGCCAAGGCGCATCTGGATCAGGTGGTGCCGCTGGCGGGCGCCGCATGGGGCGATGTGACCGGCGTTTCGCAAAACGAAGACAGTCTTGAACTGCGCACCGCATCGGGCACGTTCGCGCTGGCCGATCCGGCGCAATTCGCCGGCACCCGGCGCGATGAGTCGGGCGCTTTGACCGAGGTTTTGCTGCTTTGCAACGGTTTGCATCTGCGTTTGGTGTTTGATGCGACCACGCCTGTCGGGGCTAGCGATCCTGCCGGTATTTCCGATGTCATCATTGAATCGGCCATGTCCAGCATCATGGACTGCGAAGACTCGGTGGCGGCCGTGGATGGCGAGGACAAGGTTCTGGCCTACGGCAACTGGCTGGGGCTGATGCGAGGTGATCTGACCGAGGAGGTATCAAAGGGCGGCAAGACCTTTACCCGCCGTTTGGCCTCTGACGTGGAATTCACCACGCCCGAGGGTGCGCCCTTGGTGCTGAAGGGGCGCGCGCTGATGATGGTGCGCAACGTGGGCCATCTGATGACCACACCCGCCGTGCTGGACCGTGACGGGCAAGAGGCGGCCGAAGGGCTGCTTGACGCCATGGTCACAACGCTTTGCGCGATGCATGACCTGCAAAAGACCGACGGTCCGCGCAACAGCGTTGCCGGGTCGGTCTATGTGGTCAAGCCAAAGATGCACGGCCCCGAGGAAGTGGCCTTTGCCGATGAGGTCTTTGGTCATGTCGAAGCCAGCCTTGGCCTGCCGCGCCACACCGTCAAGCTGGGGATCATGGACGAAGAGCGCCGCACCAGCGCCAACCTGAAGGAGTGCATCCGCGCCGCCAAGCACCGCGTCTGCTTTATCAACACCGGGTTCCTTGATCGCACCGGCGACGAGATTCACACCTCGATGGAGGCGGGGCCGATGCTGCGCAAGGGCGAGATGAAATCTCAGCCCTGGATTTCGGCCTATGAGGACCGCAACGTTGATATCGGGCTGGCCTGCGGGCTGGCAGGCAAGGCGCAGATCGGCAAGGGGATGTGGGCCAAGCCCGACCTGATGGCCGAAATGCTGGAAACAAAGATCGCGCATCCGATGGCGGGCGCCAATTGCGCCTGGGTGCCCAGCCCCACGGCGGCCACGCTGCATGCAACGCATTACCACCTTGTCGATGTGCAGGCGCGTCAACACGAGATTGCAGCGATGAACCGCCCCGCGCGGCTGGAGGATCTATTGACGATTCCGCTGGCGACCGGGCGCAATTATTCCGAAGCGGAAATCACCGCCGATGTGGAAAATAATGCGCAGGGTATCTTGGGCTATGTGGTACGCTGGGTCGATCAGGGGGTGGGCTGCTCAAAAGTGCCCGATATCCACGATGTCGGCCTGATGGAAGACCGCGCAACCTGTCGGATTTCGTCGCAGGCACTGGCGAACTGGCTGCATCACGGCGTCGTCAGCGAGGGCAGCGTGATGGAGGCGATGCGCAAGATGGCGCTGGTGGTCGACCGGCAAAACGCCGACGATCCATTCTACGACCCGATGGCGCCGGGATATGAGGGCTTGGCATTTCAGGCCGCCTGCGATCTGGTGTTTTTGGGGCGCGTGCAACCGTCGGGTTATACCGAACCGGTCCTGCATATGCGCCGGGCACAGGTAAAGGGAGAGGCGTGATGGGATTGGATTTGGCTGCTGCACGGCAGATCATATCAGAGGCGATGACGGCAGGCACCAAAGACGGGATGAAATCGCTTTCCGTAGTGGTGCTTGACGCGGGCGGCCACCCGATCGCCTTTGAGCGTGGCGATGGGGCAAGCCCCGGCCGGTTTGAGATCGCACGCGCCAAGGCGTATGGGGCGGTGATGCTGGGCATGGGCGGGCAAGCGCAGATGGCCCGCGCCGAGACGCAGGCCTTTTTCATGGCGGCGGTGAACGGTGTTTTTGGGGGTCGCACGCTGCCGGTTCCGGGGGGGGTTCTGGTCAAGGATGCCAGCGGGCGCGTGATCGGCGCGGTTGGCGTGACCGGCGACAGCTCAGACAATGATGCAATAGCTGCGCTGGCCGGCATCAAGGCCGCAGGTCTGACCGGCGAGGCGTAAGTGCGGCGCAGACAGCTGGGCGGGGCCAAGTCTGCCGGGGCTTATACGGGCATATCCCGTCTGGATCGACTTTTGCGATGCAACCGTTGCCGGGTCTCGACCTGACAGCGGGCTGGCGCTAGATTGTCGGCACCAAGGCTTAGGAAAGGTGTCTCAATATGGCCCATACGCGCCCCGTAGTGGGAATTATCGGCAACCCCCACGAACTGGACGACCGCTATCCGGTGCATGCGGGCGGCACGATGAACACCGAAGCGGTGGCCGAAGTGGCGGGCTGCCTGCCACTGCTGATTCCGGCAGATCCGCGCTTTGTGTCAGTGGCCGAGCTGATGGACGTATGCGACGGGTTTTTGCTGACCGGCGGCCAGCCCAATATCCACCCCGAGGAATATGGCCAGCCCGAAACCCCCGCGCATGGCCTTTTTGACCGTGCGCGCGACGCCATAACGCTGACGTTGGTTCGGGCTTGTGTTGTGGTGGGGCAGCCTTTTTTTGGCATCTGCCGTGGCTTTCAAGAGGTCAATGTGGCCATGGGTGGTACGCTCTATCCCGAAATCCGTGATTTGCCGGGGCGGATGAACCACCGGATGCCAGCCAATGGCGATCTGGCGGAAAAATTTGCGCTGCGTCATACCGTGCGTCTGACCGAAGGCGGGATTTTCCATCAGATCCTGGGCACGACCGAGGTGCTGACCAACAGTTTGCACGGGCAGGGAATATGCCAGCCCGGCGCGCGGATTGCCATCGAAGGGCAGGCAGAGGATGGCACCCCCGAGGCGATCGTTGTAAAAGGCACCCCCGGCTTTGCCCTTGCCGTGCAATGGCATCCGGAATGGAATGCGGCTGCCGACCGGGTTTCGCGGCCGCTGTTTGAGGCGTTCGGTGATGCCGCCCGCGACTGGGCCGCACGCAAAACAGGCGCCCATTTTATGGGCCGGGCGGGTTAGGCCTGATGGTGTTGGGTGGCAATTTTTGCGCCCCTAAGATAGGCACAGATACCCTACAAGATAGCTGGAAAGAGGCGTCGTGAAACGATCCCGCATCAATGAAATAATGGCTAAGGCCAAGGCGATGATCGCTGAATTCGGCTTTGTTCTGCCGCCCTTTGCCCACTGGTCGCCTACGGATTTTCGCGCCCACCTACCGCAGGCGGGCCGCATCGTCAGCGCAAGGATGGGGTGGGACATAACAGATTACGGCGAGGGCGATTTTGACCGGATGGGCCTTTTTCTGTTCACGCTGCGCAACGGTGATCTGGCCGATCTGCAACGCGGTGGCGGCATGGCCTATGCGGAAAAGCTGCTGATTTCGCGCCGTGACCAGCTTAGCCCGATGCATACCCATGTGATCAAGGCCGAAGATATCATCAACCGGGGCGGTGCGACGCTGGCCGTGCAGCTATATGGGTCTGACAAGAATGGCGCCTTTGACGAAGGCGCGGGCGGAATGGTGGCCTGCGACGGTATCCCGCGCGCCTTTACCCCCGGCGAAGTGCTGCGCCTTGCCCCCGGCGAAAGCGTCACCCTGCGCCCCGGCGATTGGCATGCGTTCTGGGGCGAGGGGGGCGATGTGCTGATCGGTGAGGTTTCAACCGTCAACGATGATCTGACCGACAATATCTTTCGCGCCCCTATCGGCCGTTTTGCCCGGATCGAAGAGGACGCGGCGCCGTTGCACCTTTTGGTCAGCGATTATGACAGCCATCTGACCTGAGGGGGGGGGTGGCCTTGACGGCAAGCCCCGCGCGGTGCGCGACCGGATCAGGTAACGCGGGCCTTTACCTTGTAGTCGGGACGGTCCCAAAGGGCCTCGGCCATCACTTTCGCCAGAATTTCAATGGCGCGGGTCACATCGTCGGCGCCGATATAAAGCGGGGTAAAACCAAAGCGCAAAATGTCAGGGGCGCGAAAATCGCCAATGACGCCATGCGCAATCAGTGCCTGCATGATCGCATAGCCCTCGGGGTGGCGAAAGCTGACCTGACTGCCGCGTGCGTCGTGGTCGCGCGGGGTGGCAAGTTCCAGCGTAGGGCAGGCGGCCTCGATGCCGGCGATGAACTGATCGGTCAGGGCCAGGCTGGCGGTGCGAATATCGGCCATGTTGGTCATGTCCCAGATATCAAGCGCGGCCTCCAGCGCGGCCAGTTGCAACACCGGGGGGGTGCCAACGCGCATCCGCTCAATGCCGCGACCGGGGCGGTAATCGGGGTCAAAGGCAAAGGGCGCCTCATGGCCCAACCACCCCGAAAGCGCGGGGCGGGCCGCCTCGGCGTGGCGGGGGGCTACATAGATGAAGGCCGGACCGCCGGGGCCAGAGTTGAGGTATTTATAGGTGCAGCCCACCGCAAAATCAGCGCGGCACCCTGCCAGATCGACCGGCACCGCGCCGGCAGAATGGGCCAGATCCCAGACCGCGATCGCGCCTTTCTGATGCGCCCGCGCGGTGATTGCCTTCATGTCATGTTTGCGCCCGGTGCGGTAATCAACTTCGGTGATCATCGTCACGGCGACGGTTTCATCAATGGCGTCCAGCACCTCTTCGGGGGCGACGACGCGCAGGGTGTAACCCTGTCCCAGCGTGCGGCAAAGCCCGTCGGCCATGTAAAGATCTGACGGAAAGTTGCCGCTGTCTGACAAAATGACCCGGCGCGTGGGGTTCATCTCCAATGCCGAGGCAATGGCCTGATAGACCTTGATCGACAGCGTATCACCCATGACCACATGGCCCGGCTCGGCGCCGATCAACCGCGCGATGCGGTCGCCCACACGGGTGGGTTGGGCCATCCAGCCGGCACGGTTCCAGCCGGTGATCAGCATATCGCCCCACTCATCGGTGACGGTGCGGGCAACGCGCGCGGCCGCGGCCCGGGGCATCGGACCCAGCGAGTTGCCGTCCAGATAGATCATCCCTTCGGGAATATGAAACAGTGCGCGGGTGGCGGTGAAATCGGTGGTCATGCTATTCTCCGGTTATGCGCGATAGTGGGCAGGATAGGGGCGGTTTTGCAATGGTCTGGCCCAACCCGCGCCGAAAAACAACTGCTCTGGTGATTGGTGCGGGTTGCGGCGCATAGTCCCACACGGGCCGGGCGACGGTTATCGCGGGCAGGGCCGCAAAGGGGGCAGGATGCGACGGATGCTTGAAGGATTGGATTTGCCGCCGGTGTGGATGGTGGGGTTTGCACTGTTGGGCTGGGGCCTTGCGCAGTTTTGGCCCATCGCGTTACCGGGGGGGCCGCTGATCGGGGGCGGGCTGGTTGTGGCGGGGGGGGTGTTGATGGTGTTGGCGGCGGGGCAGATGGTGTTGGCACGCACCACGTTCATTCCGCGCCGCGACCCGACGGCGCTGGTAACCGGCGGGGTTTTCAGCCTATCGCGCAACCCGATCTATCTGGCGGATGCGATTATTCTGGCGGGGGTGCTGCTTTATGCTCAGGGGCTGTGGGTCTTGTGGCTGGTGCCGGTTTACGGCGCGCTGATCACCCGGCGCTTCATCCTGGGCGAGGAGGCGCGCATAGCGGCGCATTTCGGAGCCGAGTGGCGGGCCTATGCGGCGCGCACCCGGCGCTGGATTTAAGCGTGCCTTGGCGGCGTCAATTTCGGCCTCGCAGCTTTGCAGCTCCATAGGGCGACGTCTTTCGCTGTCTGTCGTGTTCGCTCATGGCAAAAATTCTGCGGTGCCGCGTGGGGCTTGTGAAACTTTATCGCACAATGTTATGAATTTTCGGCCATATTCGGTCCACCCGGGCAAATGGCCCGTGACGAGGGGGAAATACAGTTGAAGATCGGGGCTCCGAAAGAGATTTTTGAAGGCGAGGCACGCGTTGCCATGACGCCCGATAGCGCGGTGCAGCTGCAAAAGCTGGGCCATCAGTGTTTCATTGAAACCGGGGCCGGGGCGGCCGCCGGGTTTGCGGATGCGGCCTATGTGGCGGCAGGGGTGTCGGTGGTGAAAACCGGCCCGGCGCTGTTCAAAGAGGTCGACGTGGTGGCCAAGGTGCGCCCCCCCGTCGAGGCCGAGATGAAGCGCTTGGGCAAGGGCCAGACCCTGGTTTCTTTCTTCTACCCCGCGCAAAACAAAGAGCTTCTTGAGGGGGCCCAAAAGACCGGCGCGACTGTGGTTGCAATGGATATGGTGCCGCGGATCAGCCGCGCGCAAAAAATGGACGCCCTGTCGTCCATGGCCAATATCGCCGGTTACCGCGCGGTGATCGAGGCCGCCAACAACTTTGGCCGGTTCTTCACCGGGCAGATCACTGCGGCGGGCAAGGTGCCCCCGGCGAAGGTTCTGGTGGTGGGCGCGGGTGTGGCGGGTCTGGCTGCAACCGGCACCGCCGTCAGCCTGGGCGCGATTGTTCATGCCTTCGATGTGCGCCCCGAAGTGGCCGAACAGATCGAATCGATGGGGGCGAATTTCGTCTATCTCGACTTTGCCGAGGCACAGGACGGTGCCGCGACAGGCGGCTATGCAGCCCCCTCCAGCCCCGAGTTCCGCGAGGCGCAACTGGCCAAGTTCCGCGAATTGGCGCCCGAGATGGACATTGTCATCACCACCGCGCTGATCCCGGGCCGCGATGCGCCAAAGTTGTGGCTGGCCGATATGGTGGCGGCGATGAAGCCCGGCTCGGTCGTGGTGGATCTTGCCGCGGAACGGGGCGGCAACTGCGATCTGACCGTGGCAGATCAAAAAGTGGTCAGCGACAATGGCGTGACGATTGTCGGTTATACTGATTTTCCCAGCCGCATGGCTGCACAGTCAAGCACGCTTTACGCGACAAACATCCGCCACATGATGGCAGACCTGACGCCGGGCAAGGATGGGGTCATCGTCCACAACATGGAAGATGACGTGATCCGCGGCGCGACCGTGACGCATGACGGGGCGATTACCTTCCCGCCGCCGCCGCCAAAAATCGCCGCCATCGCCGCCGCAAAGCCACGGGAAAAGGCGCGCGAATTGACCGCAGATGAAAAGCGCGCGGCCGAAGTTACGCTGTTCAGGAAACAGACCACATCGCAAGTCACACTGTTGGCGGTCGCGACCCTGCTGCTACTGGTGGTTGGCGGTTTTGCCCCCGAAAGCTTCATGAGCCATTTCATCGTCTTTGTGCTGGCGTGTTTCGTGGGCTTCCAGGTAATCTGGAATGTCAGCCACAGCCTGCACACGCCGCTGATGGCCGTGACAAACGCCATTTCCGGGATCGTGATCCTTGGGGCGCTGTTGCAAGTGGGGTCGGGATCGTGGCTGGTGGTGTTTCTGGCGGCGATCTCTGTTTTGATATCGTCGATCAACATCGTCGGCGGTTTTCTTGTCACCCGGCGGATGCTCGCCATGTTCCAGAAATCGTAAGGGGAGGGTGACGCAATGGCGATTGGTATCGTAGCAGCGGCCTATATTGCGGCGGCAGTTCTGTTCATCCTCAGCCTTGGCGGTCTGTCAGGGCAGGAAAAGGCGAAACGCGCGGTTTGGTATGGCATCGTCGGTATGGCGATAGCGGTGGTGGCCACGGTCTTTGGGCCGGGGATTGGCAACTGGTTCATCATCCTGGTGATGGTTGTCATCGGTGCGGTGCTGGGCTGGATCGTGGCCAAGCGCGTGCAGATGACAGAGATGCCCCAGCTTGTGGCGGCGCTGCACAGCTTCGTTGGCCTTGCGGCCGTTTTCATCGGCTTCAACGCCGAGCTGGAACTGTCGCGGATTCTGGCGCTGCGCGAGGCGGCCACCCCCGAGGCCATCAATGCGCTGAATGCGCTGGCGGGCTTTGCGGCCAAGCTGGCGTCAAAGACGCCGGTGGAAGTCTCGATCCTCAAGGTCGAGGTGTTTTTGGGTATCTTTATCGGTGCGGTGACCTTTACCGGGTCGGTCGTGGCCTTTGGCAAGCTGGCGGGCAAAATTGACGGCAAGGCGAAAAAGCTGCCCGGCGGTCATATGCTGAACGCTGGTTCGGCCATCCTTTCGGTGATTTTGCTGGTGATGTTCGTGCAGGGTGCCGGCATGTGGACGCTGGCGCTGATGACGCTACTGGCGCTATTTATCGGCTATCACCTGATCATGGGTATTGGCGGTGCGGATATGCCGGTGGTGGTGTCGATGCTCAACTCCTACTCGGGGTGGGCGGCGGCGGCGATCGGCTTTACGCTGGGCAATGATCTGCTGATCGTGACCGGGGCGCTGGTCGGTTCTTCGGGTGCGATCCTTAGCTATATCATGTGCAAGGCGATGAACCGCAGCTTCATCTCGGTGATCCTTGGCGGCTTTGGGGGCACCGCTGGCCCCGCGATGGCGATTGACGGCGAACAGATCGCGATTGACGCCGATGGTGTGGCCGCGGCGCTGAATGATGCGGATTCGGTGATCATCATTCCAGGTTACGGCATGGCCGTGGCGCAAGCACAGAACGCGGTCAGCGAACTGACCCGCAAGCTGCGCGCCAAAGGCAAGGTGGTGCGTTTCGCCATCCATCCGGTTGCAGGGCGCCTGCCGGGGCATATGAACGTTCTTTTGGCAGAGGCCAAGGTGCCCTATGACATCGTGATGGAGATGGACGAGATCAACGAGGATTTTCCCACGACGGATGTGGCAATCGTCATTGGCTCGAACGACATCGTGAACCCGGCCGCGCAGGAAGATCCGGGCAGCCCCATCGCCGGCATGCCGGTGCTGGAATGCTGGAAGGCGAAACAGGTGTTTGTCAGCAAACGCGGGCAGGGCACTGGCTATTCCGGAATTGAAAATCCGCTGTTTTACAAGGAAAACACCCGGATGTTCTATGGTGACGCGAAAGAATCGCTGAACGCGTTGCTGCCGATGATCGACTGATCCAAGGATCACGGCAAACCCGGGGAAATGACTCTGGCCCCGCCCTTATCGGCGGGGCCATTTCGTTTGGCTGATCAGGCGGGCCAGGCTGCGGGTTTTGGGTGAAGATGTTGCATTTTGGCCCGGTATACCGATGTATTCCCACAAGTTATTGGTTTTGTGGCGATTTGTCGGTCATGTGTGGTGGTGGCATTTGCCGCCGATTTCGGTTTGGTTATTCTGTCTGAACGCTTCTGCCATCGTCACCGTCACGAACCCTTCACTGCAGGACCACCCTCATGTGCCCAACCGCCGATCATCCGCTGCGTTATGAGTTAGTGAATGAACTGCATGCCCGACCCTTTCCACAGCTTCCGGTGCCAAGCCATGCCGTTTATCTGGCGATCAAGGAACCGCACGATGCCGCCAACCGTGACCGCACAAAGGATGTGGATCACCTGTTTGCGTTACTGACGCGCCACGGCGCGGCGCTTCCACTGCGGGGCGTCAGTCACTATGCCGGACCAATCGGCAAACATACGCTGAAATGGGAAAGCCATACCGAGTTTACGACCTATCTGGCCATCGCACCTGTAGCGTCAAAGCGGCCCTTCGATCCGGCCGAGGGTGAGATATTTCCCGCCAACTGGGTCGAGACGGCCCCCGGCAAGCGGTTGACGGCCGTCAGTATCCGCGTTGAGGCTCTGCCAGAAAACCCCGAGGATATCGCCCCCCGCCTTGCAGAGTGGTTCGTGCCCGAAAGCCTGGTGTGTGCCGGGGTTTTGGAAGGGGCGGCGATCATTGCGGGGGATTTTCGCATAGATCAGGCCGGGCAGATGCGTTTTGCCGTTTTTGTGCGGCCGGGAACGGGGCCCGGCCGTGTCGGGCGGATCGTGCAGCGGATCTGCGAAATTGAGACCTACCGGGCGATGTCGATGCTGGGTCTGGGCCGCGCGCGTAGTCTGACTGCGCGCCTGAACGCGCTCGACCCGCAGCTTTCAGCCCTGGTCGAAGCGATGACCGATGACGCACGCCCCGCCGAGCGCACCTTGCAAGAGCTACTAAGCGTTTCTTCCGAACTGGAAACGCTGGCGGTGCAGCACTCATTCCGGTTTGGGGCTACATGGGCGTATGAGGCGATTGTGAATCAACGCGTTGAGGTGCTGCGCGAAAGCCGTTTCAATGGGCGCCAGAAGTTTTCAGAATTCATGATGCGGCGCTATGATCCGGCGATGCGAACGGTCAAATCCGCCGAAGCACGTCTGAAGGCCCTGTTGGAACGCGCCGCACGCGCGGGCGAGCTGCTGCGCACCCGGGTCGATGTGGAACGCTCGGCGCAAAACCAGCGGGTATTGGAAAGCATGGACCGTCGCGCGGATCAGCAACTGCGTCTGCAAAACACGGTTGAGGGATTATCGGTCGTGGCTATCAGCTATTACGCCGTCAGCCTGGCGGGTTATCTGGCCTATCCGGCGGCCAAAGCGCTAAGCCTGAGTAAAGAGACAATGACCGCCGGCCTGACGCCCGTGGTGATTTTCGCGGTCTGGATGATGGTGCGCCGCATCCGTCGCAAGCTGCACTAAGGCTGCGCCCCACGCCGTCAGGTCCAAAATTGCCACCCAACGCGGCGATACCCCGATTTTCGCAACAAAAACAAGGCGCGATTGCCTTGTCAGCGACCGTCAGAGCCCCTGTATTGCAAAATCCATATTCCTTCTGCTGGAATACGTTTTCGCCGCATACGCAGCCCTTGCGTGCGTGTACGCGAGCCGGGACCCCCGGCCCGCTGCCAGCTTCGCACCGCGTTTTATACCCACTGACGGGGCCATGCCGGCTATCACGATGATCGGAGGCTTTGGGCAAAAATGTTCCTTGAACCGGCCGATCTTGTTGGTTGTTCCATCGCTTTAAGGCAATTCATGGGTCGGGACGCCGTCCTTGATCTTTTGGGTGACCCGGTCGGTATAAGCTGCCAGAGCACCAAGGTTCGAGTCCTGAGGTTTGGCGGCGTCATTTTTTTGATTGTTTGCATCATGCTACCGAACCGAGTGATTTACCGGGTCGATGCGCTGGGTCTGCAAGTGGACTTGCGCGCGTCTTGCGGGCTATTGTGGCTGAGGCGCACCCTGGCTGACATTTTTCATTTCAGATTTGGTCTAAAAAGAGCCAGAGATTGCTGAACGGAATACCAAGTATCTCAACACCTTCCTTACGCGGGGCAGCCCTTTGCACCTCGTGGCGCAGTTTCGCGCTCAAGAGGCTCGACGTGAAATTTCCACTCCGTGCCCCCCCAACCAGATCGTCGATCGCAGCGAAGGGCTGCACCTGCCATAAACGGGCTCATGCCAAGTTCGGGTCAATAGCTGTCTGCCCCTGTCGCGGTTTTGTTTCGGTCTTTTAAGAGCAATACTTGCCATCGAGGAAACCGGATATGGCAGCGATACCGAGCGAC
>NZ_JBLJBV010000097.1:0-33703 GCF_047638075.1 Phaeovulum sp. | reverse complement strand
CCGTTTCCATGATCGCAATGATCACCGAAAGGCCCAATGTCAGCGGCACGAAAAGAAAGTGGTACATCGCTGTCATCGCGAATTGCAGGCGCGACAGCTCTACAAGGCCAAATTCCATAGCGACCGGTCCCCATAATAAATTCGTCTTTGCGAATATATTATCGGATTAGAAAAAGTCGAGCTTTAACCTAGATCAACCTGCGGCCATTTATTTGCCGCTATGTCAGGGTGACGATGCGGTCGGCAAAGTCGGTCTCGATGGCTTTGTGCGCGGCGATCACAATCACCGCCTGGGGCAGGGCGTTTCGGATACCCCGCAAAACCGCCTTGGCGGTGGCATCATCCAGCCCTTCGGTAGGCTCGTCCAGCAACAAGACCGCGGGTTGGCGCAAAAGGGCGCGGGCAAGGGCCAGGCGGCGGCCTTCGCCACCTGATAACCCCTCGCCATGCGGACCAAGCGGGGTGCCCAAGCCCCCCCGCGCGCGGATCACCGGGTCCAGCCGCACTGCCGCCAGCGCCTGCCACAGCGCCGGCTCATCCGCGTCGGGGGCGGCCAGCCGCAGCGCCTCGGCCACGGTTCCGGCCATCAGTGCGCTGCGCTGGGGCACAAGGGTCAGCGCGGCCCGCAACGCCGGTTCCGCACAATCGCTGACCACGACCCCGCCCAGACTGATCTGCCCGGCTGCAATCGGGTGCAACCCTGCAATCGCCTGCAATAGGGTCGATTTGCCCACGCCGCTATGCCCGGCAATGGCCACCGTCTGACCCGGCGCCACCTTCAGCGACAGCCCCGATACGATGGGCTGCGCCGTCTGATGCCGATGCAGCGTCACCGCATTTAGCGCCAGTGCCGCGCCGGGGGTGCCGGTCGCAACCGGTGCGGGGGCGGGTGAAAGGTCGCACCGAACCCGGCGCGCGGCATCTGCCATCCGGCCCAGATCGGCAACGGCACGGCGCAGGGGGGCGACCGTCTCGGCCAGTGCCAGTGCGGTAAAAAACCCCAACGCGGCATAGGCTGCGCCCAACTGACCGTTTTGGACCAGCGCCACCCCAAGCCCAAGCGCCCCCGCCGCCACCAGCGATGCCAGCGCCGAAAGCGCGGCCCCCGCGCGCCGCTCATTGCGGTCCAACGCGCGGCGCAGGGCATATCGGCGCGCCTCGGCCTGCGATACGGCGTCCCGCTGGGCGATAAGCTGGCCATGCACCGCCAGATTGCGCCGGGCGCGGATCATGTCAATCAAACGGGTGCGAAAGGCCTGATGCGCCACCTCTGCCCGGCGTGATAGCGGCACGGCACGCCGCGACACGCGCCAGAATATGGCGACGCTGCCCAGCAGATACCCACCCGCAACCCACGCCGCGATCAGGGGCGACACCAGCCACGCCAGCGCCGCAAACCCCAGAACCTGCGCCGCAATACCCGATACGACCGGCAGCACCAGCCGCAGTGAAACCCCGTCCAACGCGTCTATATCGGCGGTCAGGCGGTTCAACGCCTCGGCACTGCGAACCCGGATCATCCGGGCATGGGGGGCGGCCAGATGCCCCGCCAACAGCCGCAATCGCAGGGTTTCCAGCGCGCGCAGCGTTGCGTCATGGGTCAAGACCCGCTCGCCATAGCGCGCCGCCGCACGGCCAAGCGCCAAGAACCGCACCAGCGCCGAGGGTCGAAAGACATCAAACACCGCCCCCGTACCCGCCAGACCGGCCGCCGCCGCCGCCGTGATGAACCACCCCGACAGCCCCAAAAGCGCCGCCCCCATAACCAGCACCAAAAACCCCAGCAACGCACCCCGCAGCAAGGCCACCCGCTGATCGCGCAGGATCAGTGCGAAGATGTGGAAAAGCGCACTCATTCCCGCACCCCAAAGCGGATCACGCGGCCCATCCGCGCCGCCAACGCCGGATCGTGGGTAGCCACCACCAGCGTGGCACCGCGCGCAGCCGCAGCCAGCAGCGCCTTGGTCACCAGCGCGGCGGTAGCGGCGTCCAGATTGGCCGTCGGCTCATCCGCGAGGATCACATCGGGTGCCGCATATAGGGCGCGGGCCAGCGTCACGCGCCGCGCCTCGCCGCCCGAAAGACCAGTGCCGGTTTCCCCCAACCGGGTGTTCAAACCCTGTGGCAATCCGGCAATAACGCCCTTGATCGCCGCCGATGTGATGGCGCCGTCAAGGTCACCCACACGGCCCAGTGTCAGGTTCTGGCGCAGGCTGGCCTGCATGAAATGCGGTGCCTGTGGCATCCACCCCAAACGGGCGCGCCAGTTGTCTGCAACCTCATCCGTCAGGGCCAGCCCCGCGACCACCACCTGCCCGGCCAGAGGCAGGCTTAGCCCCGCCATCAGCCGCAACGCCGAGGTTTTTCCCGCCCCGCTTGGCCCCACCAGCGCCACCGTCTCCCCCGGTGCAATCTGGATATCGGGCAAGGCAATGCCATCCGGGGTGACGCAATCGCGCAGCATGATGCTGGCCGGGCCGGGCAGGGGGGCGGCGCGTCCGCCAGTGCCCGGCAGATTTGCGGTTTTGGCGGCGCGCCAGGCGGCCAGTTCGGCCATCACCGCCTCGGCTGCGGCCTTGTCGTGCCAGGCGGTGCCCAGATCGCGCAGCGGCTGATAAAACTCGGGCGCCAGCAACAACAGAAATATCCCCGCCTCGGGCGAAATCGCGCCGCCCCAGGCGCCAAACCCCAACAGCCCCAATAATGAAAACCCGACGTAAACGGCGACCATCGCAACCCCGATGGCGGCGAACAGTTCCAGAACGGTCGAGGACAGAAAGGCGATGCGCAACACCGCCATGGTGCGGTGGCGCAACTGCCCGGCCTTGGTAGCAAACCCGGCCAGAACAGTATCACCGGCACCCAGCAGGCGGATGTCAACCAGCGCTGAAAGCCGCTCGACCAGCAGGTCGTTCAAGGTGCCCATTTCGGCCATCTGGCGGGCGCTGGTCTCTTTCGCGGCAAGGCCCACAAGCGCCATGAACACCGGAATCAGCGGCCCAGAGACTAAAAACACGGCCGCAACCGCCCAGGATTGCGATAGCGCCAGCACGAAAATGACGATCGGCAGAACCATGACCCGGGCGCGCGCCGGGCTGTAGCGCGTGACATAGGGCACCAGCAGATCCAGCTTTTCACCGGCCAGTGCGGCGATACTGCCCGCGCCGCCAAAGGGGCTGTCCGCGCCGCGCCCTGCCTCGGACGCGATGATACCGGCGCGGGCGTGGGTCACGATCAGCTCGGCTGCGGTTTGCGCATGCGTATCGGCCCAAAGCGCAAGGGCTGCGCGCAAAAGCCCCAGCACCGCAAACCCTGCCGCAGCGATCAGCGGGGCAGGCGCATTGCCCGCCAACAGCCCGCCCAAGGTGACAGCCACCACCGCCGCCTGCAACGGCCAGACCAGCCCCGCCAGAACCGACCCGGCAACCGCCCGGCGCAATGACGCCCGGCCCGGCCGCATCAACCAGACCGCGTCACCCCCTGAACCCTTTGCGTTTTTGCCCTGCACCAGACCTGCGCCCTCATGTCATGCAGCATGAGGCTACACCGCGGCGCGACGGCGCACCATGCGGCCTTCTATCTGCGCAAACGTGTCGTAGATCAGCATCGCCAACAGGCCGACCGTCAGGCCGCCTTGCAGCACAAAGGCCGTGTTATTGGTCAGCAGGCCCGCAATGATCACCTCGCCCAGCGTCTTTGCCGCCACGGTTGACCCGATCGTTGCGGTGCCAAGCGCGATCATCACCGAAACACGGATACCGGCCAGAATGACCGGGGCGGCCAGCGGCAATTCCACCTGCATCAGCCGCTGCCAACGGTCAAGGCCCATGCCGCGTGCGGCCTCCATCGTGCGGGGCGGAAGGGTTGATAGCGCAGTCAGGGCATTTTCGAAAATCGGCAGCAGCCCATATAAAAACAGTGCAACCAGCGTTGGTTTGGCGCCAAAGCCAAGCGCAGGGACCGCCAGCGCCAGCACCGCAACCGGTGGAAAGGACTGGCCGATATTGGTGATGGTGCGCGATAGCGGGCGAAAGGCCGCGCCCGCAGGCCGGGTGACGAAAATGGCCAGCGCAACCGCTACCAGCGTGGCCGCAAGGCTGGCCAATGCGACCAGCGCCAGATGGTTCAGCGACAATGACAAAAGCGAGCTGCGATCATAGATCACCGGCCCGCCGGGCGGCGCAAACGGCCTGAACATCCAGCCAAAGGCGGCCGGTCGCAGCACCAGTGCCGCCAGCAGCGCAAAAAGCCCGGCGCGGATAAGTGTGGCCGCTTTCATGCCTGCTGCCTGACGCGGTTGCGGATTGCCGCCAGCGTGACGCGCCCGATGCCCAGTCCGTCACGTTCCACCGGCACCGCGTCATGGCCCGACCAAAGACAGGCCGACAGCGCATCACGCAGGCTGGCCGTGGCGGGCAGCGCCTTGCCCTCGGCGGGGCCTGCCTCGGCCAGATCACCAACGGGTATCAGCGACAAAAGCCGCATCGGGCGTTCCGCGTCGCCCACCATGTCCGCGACAAACCCATTTACGGGCCGCGCGACAATATCCTGCGGCGGGCCGTATTGGATCAGCCGGCCCTGATCCATCACCCCCACCCGATCCCCCAGCAAGATCGCCTCATCCATGTCATGGGTGACCAGCACGATGGTTGAGCCCAGCTTGCGCTGAATCTGCCGCAGATCGTGTTGCGCGCGGGCCCGGATGATGGGGTCAAGCGCGCCGAACGGCTCGTCCATCAGCAAAAGATCGGGGCGCGAGGCCAAGGCCCGCGCCACCCCCACCCGCTGTTGCTGCCCGCCCGACAGTTCCTGCGGATAGCGGCCCCGGAATTCGCCGGGCTCCATGCCGAACAGGGCCAGCAATTCATCCACGCGGGCGCTGATCCTGTCGGCGGGCCAATTCAGAAGGCGCGGCACGGCGGCGATGTTGCGCGCCACCGTTTGATGCGGGAAAAGCCCGTTGCCCTGAATCGCATAGCCAATCCGGCGGCGCAGGATATGCGGGGCAACCGCGTGCGTCGGCTCGCCGTTGATCCGCACCTCGCCCGAGGTCGGTTCAACCAGCCGGTTGATCATCCGCAAAAGCGTGGTCTTGCCCGACCCCGACGTGCCAACGACAACGGTGATGGTCCCGGTCTCAATCAGCATCGACACGGCATCAACGGCAGGGGCGCCATTGTAGATCTTTGTTATCCGGTCAATTTCGATCATGGGTTTCCCCGTTTTGGCGTGCGTTGCGCAAGGTCGACAAGAATATCCATCAGGATCGCCGCGACCAGCGCCATGAAAACCGTGGGCAGCGCCCCCAGCAAGATCAGGTCCGTGGCCGTCTGGTTCAGACCCTGAAAGACGAAAGTGCCAAACCCGCCGCCGCCAATCAGCCCGGCAATCACCGCAAGCCCGATGTTTTGCACCAGCACGATGCGCAGCCCTGCCAGAATTACCGGAAAGGCCAGCGGCAGTTCCACCGTCCAGAGGCGTTGGCGCAGGGTCATGCCCATGCCCCGCGCAGCCTCGACGCTGGGGGGCGGGACAGACCCCAGCCCCGCGACCGTGTTGGAAACCACCGGCAACAGCGAATAAAGCAACAGCGCCACGAAGGCCGGGGCAAAGCCAATTCCCGCAATGCCCATGGCATGCGCGCCGGGCACGGCGTCACCGACCCAGCCCAGAATCGGGATCATGATGCCAAACATCGCCAGTGACGGGATGGTTTGCAAAAAGCTTAGCACCGGGATGGTTGCCGTACGCAAACCGGGGCGACGGTGGCACACAATCCCCAGCGGAAAGCCGATCGCCGCCGCAACCGCAAGCGACCCAAACGCCAGCGCCACATGGCGCGATGCGGCGGTTCTGAAACCGGCCTCGCGGGCGCGGTATTCCTGCATGGGGGAAAGGTGTTCCAGCGCGCCAGACGATAAAAGCGCAAACAGGCCCGCCAACACGAACAGCAAAAGCGCCAGCCGCAACCCCGGGCCGGGGCGCAGCCCGCCAATCGCATCGGCCATCAGCAACAGCGCCACCGACAAGAGGCACCAAAAACCCGCCGCAGGCGACACGCGGGCAAGGGTGCCGGCGCCATCCAGCAGGTTCGCGGACCCTTGTGACAGCAACACAAACACCCCCCCAAGGCAGGCCAGACTACCCACAAACCGCAGCGCGGGGCGTATCTGGACAAGGCCACAGGCCAACCCCCCCGCGATCGCCAGCAAAGAAGCGGTTACGATAAAAGGCCCCGCAACCTCCCACGGGGCGGCGCCGTCGCCCGCCACGATCCGGTTTGCCCGCAGCGTGACAAACGGCAGCAACAGCGACAAAAGCCCCAGCACCGCAAACAGCACACCCGGAGGTGACAGGTTTCGCCCCATCGGGCGCGCGACGGGCACCAGATCAGTCAAGCACGCCGGTCTGGGTCAGATAATCGCGCGCGACGGCCTCGGCCGGTTCGCCGCCAACCTGAATCCGGCCATTCAGCTTTTGCAGCGTGGTCAGGTCAAGATCTGCAAAGATCGGGTTCAAAACATCGGCAATTGCGGGGTATTCCTTTAGCACGTCGGCGCGCACAATGGGGGTGGCCTCGTAGACGGGCTGCACGCCCTTGTCATCGGCCATCACGACCAGCCCGGTGGCGCCCACCCCACCATCGGTGCCGTAAACCATCGCCGCGTTCACGCCCGACGTGCCGCGCGCCGCCGCTTGAATGGTGGCCGCCGTATCGCCCCCCGACAGAATGACCATCTGATCTTCGCTCAGCTCAAACCCATAGGCCGCCTGCATCGCCGGAAGCACCGACGGCGAGGAAACGAATTCGGTCGAAGCCGCCAGCTTTACCGTGCCACCATCTGACACCCATTCGCCAAAGTCGCTCATCGTGACAAGGCCGTTTTCGTCGGCCACGGGGCCGGTTACGGCAATCGCCCAGGTGTTGTTGGCAGGTGCCGGTTGCAACCAGACGATCTGATTGGCCTCGTCGTCCAATTCCTTGGCGCGCTCATAACCCGCAGTGGCGTTTTTCCAGACGTTACTATCGGCCTCGTTGAAAAAGAAGGCCGCGTTGCCGGTATATTCTGGGTAGATGTCGATCTGGTCGGCCAACAGCGCCTCTCGCACTACCTGCGTGCCGCCAAGCTGCAACCGGCGCACCACCGGCAGGCCCGCATCCTCTAGCGCGAGGGCGATGACATTGCCCAGCAACCCGCCTTCGGTGTCAATTTTCGACGAAACGGTGATATCCGCCTGCGCGACCGATGCAAAGCCGGCGGCAAGGCCCAGAGTTGCGAGGAATTTGTTTGCGATCATGGCGAAATGCTCCTGTTTTCCAATTAACTCCTACACCTAGGAGAGTGTTCCGGCAGGTCCAGTATTTTGCGCCGGCGCGGTTCATCGCGGCACAGCGACGCCGATACGAGGGTCGGGCGTTGCAAGTAAGCCAGATTGCGGCTTTTGCCGTCAAGGGTTGAATATCGGCTTGGCAATGACTTTGGCGGTGCGCCCGACATGCGCCCGACATGGGGCACCGCGCGGTAAACCGCGCGGTAAATTGAACGCGCCCCCCCGGCTGCACCCTTGCCGAAATGCCTATCCTGCGGCACACTATCTTCATCGTTTGTACGGGGAAACATATGGTTTCAGCCGTTTCGCGGCGCGCAGAACACCAAATGGAAGGGCGCTGATGCCCTTTGTGGCGGTATTGGCGACAGCGCAAAGACAGGCGCCCGCCCGGCCCCATGATGCGGGGCCCGACCACGCTGGTCGCGTTAGCATTCCCGGCAATGGTATGTCCAACGGCACTTTGTGGGGACGACATGTGGGTAAGATTGCTTGATCACAGACTAAGGCAGATGATCGTGCAGGGCGCGATGCGGCTTTGGTATCCAGACGCCAGCTACCAGGACTATGGCAGCGGCCCGCCGCGCTACACGGTCCATATGACCGATCCATCCCTCCCAAGGCGGCTGGTCATGAATCCAGAACTGGCCCTGGGCGAAGCCTATACCGATGGCACCTTGCTGATCGAAGGGGATGATCTTTACGGGTTCATGGATTTCATCATCCGCAACCTTCCCGCAACGCGCGCGCCAACCTGGGACCGGCCCGATCTGATCATCCAGCACGCGCTGCGAAAGGTTCAACAGTTCAACCCGATGCGAAGGTCCCGGCATAATGTCGCGCATCACTATGATTTGTCAGGCAAATTATACGATCTGTTTCTGGATGCCGACCGCCAGTATTCCTGCGCCTATTTCCGCCACTCGTCCGATACCCTCGAACAGGCGCAACAGCAAAAAAAGGCGCATATCGCCGCCAAATTGCGGTTGCAGCGCGGAATGCGGGTGCTGGATATCGGCTGCGGCTGGGGCGGCCTTGCGATCAGCCTTGCGCGTGATCACGGCGTATCGGTGCACGGCATCACCCTGTCACAGGAACAATACGCCTACGCGACGGCGCGGGCAAAGCGCGAGGGCTTTGCAGGGCAGGTCACCTTTGCGCTGGCCGATTACCGCGAACTGGGCGGCACCTATGACCGGATCGTTTCAGTTGGCATGTTTGAACATGTCGGCGTGCCGCAATACCGGACATTCTTTCGCCGGGTGCGAGAGTTGCTGACCGAAGACGGGGTGGCGCTTATCCACTCGATCGGGCGCGCGGCCCCCCCCAGCAGCACCGGGCCGTGGATTCGCAAGTATATTTTTCCCGGTGGCTATGTGCCCGCGCTATCAGAACTGATGAACGGGGTTGAGCGAGAGGATCTTTGGCCGACCGATATTGAGGTCTGGCGGCTGCATTACGCCGAAACGCTGCGCCACTGGCTGGCCCGGTTTGAAGCGAATGAAGGTGCCGCCCGCGCGCTTTATGACGAACGGTTCTGCCGGATGTGGCGCTTTTATCTGGTGACGTCGGAGCTGACGTTTCGGGCCGGGCGGCAGGTGGTGTTTCAGGTGCAACTGGCGCGGCGTCAGGATGCGGTGCCGCTGACGCGCGACTACCTTTATTCGGGCGATCAGGCAGACAGCGAACGGCTGGCCGCCGAATGAACTGCGCACCCTTGCCGGGAAACCCCGGTTTTGGAAAGGACCACCATGACCCCCCGCGACCCGATTGCGATACTGCCCACCCACGAGGTTTTCAACGTTCCCATCGATATCGGTGATCAGGATCTTTGGGCTGATGATCTGGCCTTGCGTGAATGGGCGGGGCGTTTGGGCGGGCCGTCGATCATTTCTCATTTGGCAGCGACCGGTAAGGTCTTTGGCGCGGCAGAGGTTTTCGAGAAGGCCGATCAGGCCAACCGGCACGGGCCGGAATTGCGCGCCTTTGACCGTCAGGGGATGCGGATCAATCAGGTTGAATTTCACCCGGCCTATCACGATCTGATGCGCCTTGCCGTGTCCCAAAAGGTGCATAATTTCCCTTGGGCGCATGGCGGCGCGGGCGGTCATGTGGGCATGGCGGCGCTGACCTATATGTTCAGTCAGCCGGAAGGCGGCGTGATGTGCCCGATGTCAATGACCTATTCGGTCGTCCCGGCCTTGCGCGCGGCACCCGGGGTTGCGGATGAATGGATGCCGCGCATCCTGTCCACCGATTATGACCCCCGCGATATTCCTGCCGGCGAAAAGACCGGCGCGCTTTTTGGCATGTTCATGACGGAAAAGCAGGGCGGATCTGACGTGCGGGCGATTTCCACAACGGCCACGCCAATCGGCACTGCAACCGGCATGGGGGCCGACTATCGTTTGCACGGTCACAAATTTTTCTGCTCGGCCCCGATGTGCGACGCGTTTTTGGTGCTGGCGCGGACGGCAGGGCAGGATCTGTCGTGCTTTCTGGTGCCCCGGTGGCGGCCGGACGGGTCGCGCAATGCGCTGTTCATTCAGCGGATCAAGGACAAACTGGGTAACCGCTCCAACGCCACGGTCGAGATGGAGTTTAGCGACGTTCATGGCCGGATGGTTGGCGATGAAGGGCGCGGTATCCGCACGATCATCGACATGGTGACCGGCAACCGCATGACTTGCGCGGCGTCTTCGGCCGGGCTGATGCGGCAGGCGCTACGGCAGGCGCTGCACCACACGCGGCATCGGTCGGCGTTTCAACGGCGGCTGGTGGATCAACCACTGATGCGGGCGGTGCTGGCCGATATGGCCATCGAGGTTGAGGCCGCCCTGGCGCTGGCGCTGCGGGTTG
Source organism: Phaeovulum sp. (assembly GCF_047638075.1). Lineage (NCBI taxonomy): Bacteria > Pseudomonadati > Pseudomonadota > Alphaproteobacteria > Rhodobacterales > Paracoccaceae > Phaeovulum > Phaeovulum sp. The sequence goes on along the minus strand of NZ_JBLJBV010000097.1, from coordinate 23,515 downwards.
CCGGTGCGATGGACAACGCCGAAAAGGATGCGGATGCGCAATCTATCGCGCGGGTCGGCACCGCGCTTGCAAAATACTGGAACTGCAAACGCGCCCCTTCGCTGGTGGCAGAGGCGCTGGAATGTCATGGCGGGTCGGGGTATATTGAGGAAAGCATCATGCCGCGCCTATACCGTGAGGCGCCCGTGAACAGCATCTGGGAAGGCTCGGGCAATGTTCTGGCCCTTGATATTTTGCGCGCGCTGACGCGCACGCCCGAAACCTTGTCTGCGGTGTTCAAAGAGCTTGAACAGGCGCGCGGTTACAACGGGTTTCTGGACCGCGCGATTGATGATCTGCGCGCCGATCTGGCGATGAAAGACGGGCAAGAGGGCCGAATGCGCGATATCGGCTGCAAGATGGCCCTGACGCTTCAGGGCGCCTTGCTGTGCCAAGGGTCGGCAGAGGTGGCCGATGCATTTTGCGCCTCGCGCCTGGCCGGGCGCTATGGCGGCATGTTTGGCGCGCTGCCACAGGGCTGTGCGCTGGACGATATCATCGAACGCATAGCCCCGGAAAGCTGATACCCCTTTCAAGGGCTATGGCCATTGGGGCGCCCATTCGCACCATGGGTCAGGTCACCCCCCCGAAGGCCGAATAACACAGCCCAAACCGGAACTGGCAGCAAATGTAGCCTAATCCAGTTCCTGAACACCCCCGCCCGAGACGGTCAGGATCTGCCCGCTGATCCAGCTTGCCGCAGGGGCGCAAAGAAACAGCGCGGCGTTGGCCATGTCTTGCGGCTCGCCAAGGCAGTTGATCGGCGTATTGGTCAGCATCTTCTTTTCAATTTCGTCATTCAGCACGGATTTCAGCGCATCTGTGCGGGTGGCGCCGGGGGCGATACCGTTGACGCGAATGCCCATCGGGCCAAGGTCAAAGGCGATGTTGCGGATCAGGTGGTTGGTGGCCGCCTTGGACGATCCGTAAGAGGCCATGCGCTTATTCTTGTTCTCGCCCGCCATCGAGGTGATCGCCAGCATCGCGCCACCGCCCACCTTTTCCATTTCGGGCGCGGCAATCTGGGCCAGCCGGAACAATGAAAACACGTTCAGATCATAGGCGCGGCGAAAATCGGCCATCGGCATGTCAAAGGGCTTTGGCCCGCCCCCGCCGGCGTTGCTGACCAAAATGTTCAGCCCACCGAAACGCTGCACCGTTTGCCCGATCAGGCCGGCCAGATCCTCTTCTTTCGTAACGTCACAGGCCATTGCCGCAGCCTTGCCGCCCTGCGCGCCGATTGCGGTTGCAACAGTGGTGGCAGCCGCCAGATCACGGTCGCTGACCATGACGGCAGCGCCAGCGGCGGCAAAGGTTTCGGCAATCGCGCGGCCAATACCTGCCCCCGCGCCGGTAATGACGGCAACCTGCCCGCTCAGTTCAAAATCCGCCTTGTTATACATTCATCAATTCCTTTTCATCCTTGCTGGCATATCGTGCATGAAAAGAAAAATAAAAGGGGGCGGGTCATCGTGATGCGGCGTCAATTTCGGCGCTATAGGCCCTGAACGGGTAGGATCAGTGATCATTTCCCCTGGCATCCCCCTTGCAGTTTTCCGGGATCGCGATGATTTGGGCTACACATGGCAAAGGAACCCGCGATGTTTCAGATTTTGACGCCCGACACCTATGTGACCAGCCCCTGGAAAAACGGAGGCGGCATCACGCATGAGATTGCCAAGGCCGAAACGGCGCAGGGCTGGCGCTGGCGGCTAAGCATTGCCGAGGTGGCGACCGACGGGCCATTTTCGCGGTATGACGGAATGTCGCGGATTTTGACGGTGATCGAGGGCAACGGCATTGATCTGCATACGCCAGAGGGCATTTTGCAGGCGCGCCCCTGCAAACCGGTCGCCTTTTCGGGCGAATTGCCGATTGACAGCCGCATGGTCGACGGGCCGATCAAGGACCTGAACCTGATCTATGACGCGCGTCTTTTGCGTGCCGAGGTGGTGGTTCTGGACGGCCCGTGCCAGATGTCTATCGGGCCGGGGTGGGCGGGGTTTTTGTGCCTTGCCGGGGAGGTGAGTGTTGACAAGACCCCACTGCCGGCCATGGCCTTTGCGCTGGCAGACACGGGGGGTGTGGGCGAAATTACCCTGGCCGATGGGGCCAGGGGTGTGTTGATACGCCTCTTGGATCTGGTCTGAGCCCGCTTAGATCGAGGCCAGAAGCCCACTGACCGCCTTGCGCCAGCCGCTGATGATCTGGTCGCGGTGAACGTGCCGCCCGGCCCGCACCTGATGGCGCCCCGCTGACCAAAGATCGGTCACGACCGTGTCAGGGGCGGCAAAGGCCAGCCCGTCAAGGATCTGATCAGGGCGCAGCGCGCATAGCGTCTGATGCGACAGGTCAATCGCCGTCAGATCGGCCAGGTTGCCCACCGCGATTTCACCCGCCTTGCGCCCCAGCGCCTGCGCCCCGCCTTTTGCCGCGCCAACATAAATCGCTTGCCCCACGGACCCCTCTTTTTCAACCATCACATTGCGCGCGATGTCGCGCAGGCGCTGGCTGTATTCCAGCGTGCGCAGCTCTTCGGTCAGGGAAATGCGCACATTGCTGTCTGACCCGATACCGAACGCCCCACCTGCGGCAAGCCAGCCCGGCCCGTTGAATGGCCCGTCGCCCAGATTGGCCTCGGTGATCGGGCAAAGCCCGGCCACGGCGCCGGTTTTTGCCAGCGCCTCGGTTTCAGCGGGGGTCATGTGGGTGGCATGGATTGCGCACCAATCAGCACCGATGGGTGTGTTGGCAAGCAGCCATTCCACCGGGCGCGCGCCCAGCCACGCGGAAATATCGGCCACTTCCTTCGGCTGTTCCGCCACATGGATATGAATGGGCCCACCGGCGGCAAGGGGCAGCGCGCGGGCAAGATCGGCGGGGTTTGTGGCGCGCAGCGAATGGGGGGCGATGCCGACGCGGGTATCGGGGGGCAGGGTGGCGGCGCTTGCGCGCACCGCCTCAAGCAGTTTTGCAAACCCGTCAACCGAATTGCCAAACCGTAACTGGCCCGCCACCAAGGGCTGTTCGCCCGCGCCGCCATAGCTGTAAAGCACCGGCAGATGCGTCAACCCGATGCCGGTCAGGCCGGCGGCGGCAAAGATACGCTGCGACAGCTCATCAATACTGGCGTAGGGCGCGCCGCCCGGCTGGTGGTGAACATAGTGAAACTCGCCCACCGCTGCATAGCCCGCCTCTTGCATTTCCATGAACACCAGCGCGGCGATGGCTTCCATCTGTTCGGGCGTAAGGCGGTCAAGGAACCGGTACATCAGATCGCGCCAGGTCCAGAAACTATCGCGCCCGGCGATGCGGTGTTCGGTCATCCCGGCCATGGCGCGCTGAAAGCTGTGGCTGTGCAGGTTGGAAAGCGCGGGCAGCAGGGCCGACACAATCGTGTCACCCGGCTGGGCGGCAGCCCCCTGCGTCACCGCGGTTATATGCCCGTCGGCGGCACTGATCCTGACCTTTTGCGCCCATCCACCGGGCAACAACGCATGTTCGGCAAAAATCACGATCGCGACTCCTTATGTGTAGACATAATGCTTATACTTAAATACACATCGACTCAGCAATAGCTTTGTGGAGCATGAAACGTGCAACAGACCTCTGTGGTTTTGACAGCATGCCGGGCCGCGACAATGCTTGGCGAAAAAGAGGCCTATAGCCTGATCGACGATGCCGCCCTGGTGCTGGAATCGGGTCGGATCGCCTGGGTCGGCGCGCAATCCGACCTGCCCGCGCAATATGGCGCATATATGGTGCATGATATGGGCGGGCGGCTGATTACGCCCGCGCTGATAGATTGCCACACCCATGTCGTCCACGGCGGCAACCGTGCCGCGGAATTTGAGATGCGCCTGCAAGGGGCGACCTACGAAGAGGTCGCTCGCGCCGGAGGTGGCATCATCTCAACCGTGACGGCGACCAGAAAAGCCTCGCAAGAGGCGCTGGTGGCGGCGGCCCTTCCGTTTGTGGATGCGATGATCGCTGAGGGTGTTTCGGTCATTGAAATCAAGTCCGGCTACGGGCTGGAGGCCGATACAGAGCTGCGGATGCTGCGCGCGGCCCGTGCGATCGGCACAAAGCGCCCGGTTCTGGTGCGCACCAGCTATCTGGCCGCGCACGCCATACCGCCCGAATACAAGGGCCGCGCTGACGCCTATGTTGACGAAGTGTGCATCCCCACCCTGCGGGTTGCGCATGCACAGGGGCTGGTCGACGCGGTGGACGGGTTTTGCGAAGGCATCGCCTTTAGCCCGGCGCAGATGGAGCGGATCTTTGTCGTCGCGAAAGAGCTGGACCTGCCGATCAAGCTACATGCCGAACAGCTGTCCAATCTTGGCGGCGCGGCACTGGCGGCACGCTATGGCGCGATGTCAGCCGATCATCTGGAATACCTGGATGAGGCGGGGGTAAAGGCGATGGCGGCGGCGGGCACCGTTGCGGTGATCCTGCCGGGGGCGTTTTACACCCTGCGTGAAACACAGATGCCGCCGATTGATCTGTTGCGCCAGCATGGTGTGGCGATGGCCGTGGCGACCGACATGAACCCCGGATCATCCCCGATGTCATCGCTGTTGCTGGCGATGAACATGGCCTGCACCCTCTTTCGCATGACCCCGGCCGAGGCGCTGGCGGGTGCTACCATCCACGCCGCCCGCGCGCTTGGCCTGACGGATCGCGGCACCCTGGCCCCGGGGCAAGCCGCCGATCTGGCCGTTTGGGCCTGCGACCACCCGGCCGAGCTGGCCTATCGCATCGGCTTTAACCCCCTTCATCAACGCATCATCGGAGGCGCGCTTTGAGTGCTCTTGTCCTGACCCCCGGCCAGACCACGCTGGCCCAACTGGCCCGCGTCTATCGCGAAGAACTGGCCGTCACACTGGACCGCGCGGCCAAGCCCGGCATCCTGAACGCGGCCAAGGCAATTGCGGCCGCCGCGGCGGGTGATGTGCCGGTTTACGGGGTCAATACCGGCTTTGGCAAACTGGCCTCCATGCGCATTGCGCCGGCTGATACCGCCACGCTGCAACGCAACCTGATCCTGTCGCATTGCTGCGGCGTGGGCGAGCCGATTTCGCGCCGCCATGCGCGGTTGGTGATGGTGCTGAAGCTGCTCAGCTTTGGGCGCGGCGCATCGGGTGCGCGGTGGGAATTTGTCGAACTGATCGAGGCGATGCTGGCAAAAGGCGTCACCCCGGTTATTCCGGCGCAAGGCTCGGTCGGGGCGTCGGGCGATCTGGCGCCGCTGTCGCATATGACCGCCGTGCTGATCGGTGAGGGCATGGCCGAATATCAGGGCCGCGTGATGCCGGGCGCCAAGGCGCTGTCCGCCGCTGGCCTGGCGCCCATTCCGCTGGGCCCGAAAGAGGGGCTGGCGTTCATCAACGGCACCCAGTTTTCTACCGCCTTCGCGCTTGCAGGGCTGTTTGACGGCTGGAATGCGGCGCAATCGGCGCTGGTCACCTCGGCGCTGTCGACGGATGCGATCATGGGGTCGACCGCGCCTTTGCAGCCCGAAATTCACAGCCTGCGCGGCCATGCCGGCCAGATTGAGGCGGCAGGTTTCATGCGTGCGCTTCTGGACGGGTCCGAGATCCGCGAAAGCCATGTGGAGGGCGACGCCCGCGTTCAGGACCCCTATTGCATCCGCTGTCAGCCGCAAGTGACCGGCGCCGCGATGGACGTGCTACGCCAAGCCGCCCGCACGTTGGAGATTGAGGCGAACGCCGCAACCGACAATCCGCTGGTGCTGACCAAGGCCGGGCTGATCGTGTCGGGCGGCAACTTTCATGCCGAACCCGTGGGTTTTGCCGCCGATATGATCGCGTTGGCCTTGGCCGAGATTGGCGCAATCGCGCAGCGCCGCGTGGCGTTGATGGTCGATCCGGTCCTGTCGTTCAACCTGCCGCCGTTCCTGACCCCCAATCCGGGCCTGAATTCAGGTCTGATGATCGCAGAGGTCACGACGGCGGCCTTGATGTCGGAAAACAAGCACATCGCCATGCCCTGCGTGACTGACAGCACACCCACCTCTGCCAATCAGGAAGACCATGTCAGCATGGCCGCCCACGGCGCGGTGCGTCTGGGCAAGCTGGTGGCAAACCTGAATGTCATTCTGGGGGTCGAGGCTATCTGTGCCGCCCAAGGCGTTGATTTCCGCGCGCCACTGCAAACCTCTGCCCCGCTGCGAGCCGTCGTGACGCGGCTGCGCCAAGATGTGGCGACATTGGGCGATGACCGCTATATGGCCCCCGATCTTGCCGCCGCCGCAGCACTGATTGCCGATGGTGCCTTGGCAAAAGCGGCGGGTCTGACCCTACCGGAGCTATCAGCATGACTCCCTTTATCACCCATCAGGGCGACAGCCCCATCATTTTGGGCATGCCCCATGGTGGCACATTTGTGCCCCCGGCGTTGACCGCAAGGCTGAATGAGGTGGGCCGCGCGCTTGCCGATACGGACTGGCATATCGCGCAGCTTTACGATGGGCTTTTGCCCGGCGCGACGACGGTGCAGGCAACCTTTCACCGCTATGTGATTGACGCCAACCGCGACCCGGCCGGCGCCTCGCTTTACCCCGGCCAGAATACCACCGGCCTGTGCCCGACCACAGATTTTGACGGCCTCCCGATCTGGCAGGACGGGCAGGAACCCGGCGCCGATGAAATCGCACAGCGCACCGTTGAATTCCACGCCCCCTATCACGCGGCAATCGCCGCCGAGGTGGCGCGGGTAAAGGCCCGCCACGGGGTGGCCATCGTTTATGATTGCCACTCGATCCGGTCGGAAATTCCGTTCCTGTTTCCCGGTCTTTTGCCGGTCTTTTCCATCGGCACCAATGAGGGAAAAACCTGCGCCGACCCGGTAACGCAGGCGGTGGCACAGCCCTGCTTTGCCGCCTCGGGGTTTGACGCCGTGCTGAACGGCCGTTTCAAGGGCGGCTGGACCACGCGCCACTATGGCCAGCCCGAAACGGGCGTCCACGCCATCCAGATGGAGCTGGCCCAACGCGCCTATCTGACCGCCGAGGCGGCACCTTGGGCCTATTCCCCCGATACCGCCAAACCGCTGCGCGCGGTGCTGGCGCAAATCCTGACCTCGCTTGATACCCTTGCCCGCTCGGGCGCGCTTTCCCACGCATAGGAGCCTGACATGCTGGACCGCAAGAATACCCGCGACATCTATCCCCCCACCGGCCCCGAGATCACCGCGAAAAGCTGGCAGACCGAGGCCGCGATGCGGATGCTGATGAACAACCTGCACCCCGATGTGGCCGAAAACCCGCATGAATTGGTGGTTTATGGTGGCATTGGCCGCGCTACACGCAGCTGGGGCGATTTTGACCGTATCGTTGCCACGCTGAAGGATCTGGAAGACGATGAGACGCTGGTGGTGCAATCGGGCCGCCCCGTGGCCGTGGTGCGCACGCATACGGACGCGCCGCGTGTGCTGATCGCCAACTCGAACCTCGTGCCGCATTGGGCAACGTGGGATCACTTCAACGAATTGGACCGCAAGGGCCTGATGATGTACGGCCAGATGACCGCCGGGTCCTGGATCTATATCGGCACCCAAGGCATCGTGCAGGGCACCTATGAAACCTTTGCCGAGGCCGGGCGCCAGCACTTTGGCGGCGATCTGACGGGCAAATGGATTCTGACCGGCGGGCTGGGCGGCATGGGCGGCGCGCAGCCTTTGGCGGCGGTGATGGCCGGCGCCTGCTGTCTGGCGGTGGAGTGTGACGAAACCCGGATCGATTTTCGGCTGCGCACCCGCTATGTGGATGCCAAGGCACAAACGCTGGACGAGGCCTTGGCACTGATTGCCGACTGGACCGCCAAGGGCGAGGCAAAATCGGTGGGCCTTTTGGGCAACGCCGCCGATGTCTTTGCCGAACTGGTGACCCGGATGAAGGCCGGGGGGCCCCGCCCCGATATCGTCACCGACCAAACTTCGGCGCATGACCCGCTGCACGGCTATCTGCCGCAGGGCTGGTCCGTTGCCGAATGGCGCGCCAAGCAGGAAAGCGACCCTAAAGCAGTGGAAACCGCCGCGCGCACCAGCATGAAGGTGCATGTCGCCGCGATGGTCGATTTCTGGAACGCGGGCGTGCCGACGCTGGATTACGGCAACAACATCCGGCAGGTGGCGCTGGAAGAAGGGCTTGAGAACGCCTTTGCCTTCCCCGGTTTTGTGCCTGCCTACATTCGCCCACTCTTTTGCAAAGGCATCGGGCCGTTCCGTTGGGTGGCGCTTTCTGGCGACCCCGAAGATATCTACAAGACCGATGCGGCGATGAAAAAGCTGTTTCCTGAAAACACCCATCTGCACAACTGGCTGGATATGGCGCAAGACCGGATCGCGTTTCAGGGTCTGCCCGCGCGGATCTGCTGGATTGGCCTTGGCGACCGGCACCGCGCCGGGCTGATGTTCAACGAAATGGTCAAGAACGGAGAGCTGAAGGCCCCGATCGTGATCGGGCGTGATCATCTGGATTCAGGCTCTGTTGCGTCGCCAAACCGGGAAACCGAGGCGATGAAAGATGGCTCGGACGCGGTTTCGGACTGGCCGCTGCTGAATGCGCTGGTCAATACCGCCTCAGGCGCGACCTGGGTCAGCATTCACCACGGGGGCGGCGTCGGCATGGGCTTTTCGCAGCATTCCGGTGTGGTGATCGTGGCGGACGGCACCGATGCGGCGGCAAAACGGCTAGAGCGGGTCTTGTGGAACGACCCGGCCTCGGGCGTGTGGCGCCATGCCGATGCGGGCTATGACATCGCCGTGGATTGCGCCAGGGAACGGGGCCTGCGGCTGCCAACCATCTTGGGCAACTAGGCCGGCCCCTTGGCACCTTTGTGCATTGCCCGCCTGTCGGCGCGGGCAATGCCCCCATCGCGCCAGACCCTTGCTACCGCGGCCGGCGAAAAACCGGGGTCTTGCGCCGCATTTCGGCTACCGCATTGGAAACGGGTTGGATACTACTTTGGTAGTCGTGCCCGAAACCGGCAACCCTGTGGAATATATGATGACTTGCCCGCCTGATCGCGCCGTTCACGGCGACCTCAAAGCCGCAGCACAGGCCCTTGCGGCCGCCATCGGGGCGGCGCATGTCAAACGCGATACCGGGCCAGACCGGGGCGCCAGCCTGATCGCCTTTCCCGCCTCGACCGAGGAAGTCGCCGCCGTTATCCGGATCTGCCGCCAATTCGGGCTTTCGGTTGTGACCGAGGGCGGGCGCACCGGGCTGGTCGGGGGTAGCCAGTCAGAGCCGGGGCAAATCGGGCTTTCGCTGACGCGGATGGCCCGGATCGGGGCGATCTATCCCGAAGAGCGGGTGGCGGTGGTCGAGGCCGGTGTTACGCTGCACGCGCTGCAAACGGCGGCCCTGACGCATGGGCTGGAACCGGGCATTGACCTTGCCGCACGCGGCACAGCGACAATCGGCGGAATGGTCTCAACCAATGCGGGCGGGATCATGGCGTTTCGATACGGGGTGATGCGGCACCGCGTGTTGGGTCTGGAAGCGGTGCTGCCTGACGGGCAGATTTATTCTGACATGACACGCGTGGTCAAGAACGCCGCGGGCTATGATCTGAAACACCTGCTGATCGGGGCCGAGGGCACGCTGGGGGTCGTCACCCGCGTTGTGATAAAGCTGGAACCGGTGCCGCGCGCCACGGCCACGCTGCTGTTGGGCCTGCCCGATGTCGGGGCGGCGCTGGCCGCGATCGGCCAGGCGATCAGTTCAGACGTTGGCCATCTGCGCGCGGCAGAGGCGCTTTGGCAATCCTACATCCAGCTGACGGCCAGCGCGCAGGGCTGGTCAGAGCCGTCCTTTCCGCTGGATCAGCCCGTCAACCTTTTGCTGATGCTGGGCGGCGCACAAGAGGCCGATTTACAGGCCGAGGCGCTGCGCCTTTTTGGCATGATGGCCGAGGCTTACCCCACCACAACCGGCATCATCGCGGCATCAGGCCGGCAAGAGGCCGATCTGTGGCAGCTCCGCGAGGACACCTTCCAGCTGTACCGCAAACATGCCGCGGCACCGTCTTATGACGTGTCTGTGCCCCAGTCAGAAATCGCGGGCTATCTGGAGCGGGTCCAAGAGGGGCTGGCGGGGTTGGATGGCGGCATTTCGCCCTATGTTTTTGGCCATTTGGCTGACGGGAACCTGCATATTGTCCTGAACCGCGCCGGCCCGCTGGCGCCTGACCTTCTGGCGGCGGTGGAAGAGGTCTTATATGCGCCCCTCAGCGCGCTTGGCGGGTCATTCTCGGCAGAGCATGGGGTGGGGGCGAAACGTGTCCATAGCCTGATGGCCACCGTAAACCGTGTAAAACTGCACGCAATGATCAGCGTCAAACAGACCTTTGATCCCGACAAAATGATGAATCCCGGCAAAGTCTTGCCGTTATCACCCAATCTCGAACCGTCCTGATCGCAAGCCCCGGATCGGCACCGCCTTTACCCCTGATTGCAGATAGGTCAGACAAGGCGCAGATCCGGCCCCTGATCGCGCAATGCCTATGGACGCACACCGCTGAATCGCACAACATGGCGCGTGATCCGGCGAGAAATCGCGGGGTTGATCGGAAAAGGAACGTTTCGGGTGCCGCAAACCACATCCACGCTGGCGTTATTTCGCAACCGGACCTTTCGCGTGCTGTGGATCGCGGCGCTGGCCTCGAACTTTGGCGGGTTGGTGCAGGCCGTTGGTGCGGCCTGGATGATGGCCACGCTGTCGCAATCGCAAAGCATGGTCGCGCTGGTGCAATCTTCGGTCACGCTGCCGATCATGATCTTTTCGCTGGCGGCAGGGGTCTTTGCCGATAATTTCGACCGGCGCAGGGTGATGCTGGTGGCGCAGGGGTTCATGCTGGTTGTGTCATTCGTTCTGGCGTTTCTGGCCTATAATGAGCTGCTGACGCCGTGGCTGTTGCTGGGGTTCACCTTTCTGATCGGCTGCGGCACGGCGCTGCACAATCCGTCCTGGCAGGCCTCGATGGGGGATATTGTTCCGCGCGATGATCTGTCATCGGCGGTGTCGCTGAACAGTATGGGCTTTAACATGATGCGCAGCATCGGCCCGGCTGCGGGCGGGGCGATTGTTGCGATTGCAGGGGTGGCGGCGGCGTTTGCGGTCAATGCCATCAGCTATTTCGCCATCATCGGGGCGCTGCTGGCGTGGCGGCCAGCGGTTGCGGCCCGGCGGTTGCCGCGCGAACCCTTTGGCGGGGCTTTTGCGGCGGGCCTGCGCTATGTTGCGATGTCGCCCAACCTGCTGCGGGTCATTATGCGCGGCTTTGTGTTTGGGCTATCTGCGGTGGCTATTCAGGCACTGTTGCCGATTGTGGTGCGCGATCATCTAAGCGGGGGCGCGTTTCTTTACGGGGTCATGCTGGGCTGTTTTGGGATGGGGGCGGTTGTTGGCGCCCTGGCGAACGCCCGGCTTCGTGCCCGTTTCCATAATGAGCGCATCACCAAGATTGCATTTTTTGGCTTTGCGGGCAGCACGGCCATTCTGGCCTTCATGACCAGCGCGGTCATCGCCGGCGCCGCCTTGCTGGTTGCGGGGGCGTGTTGGGTTGTGGCGCTGTCGCTGTTCAACGTCACAATGCAGCTTTCGACGCCGCGTTGGGTTGTGGGGCGGGTATTGGCGCTTTATCAGACCGGGGTGTTTGGCGGCATGGCCAGCGGAAGCTGGATCTGGGGCGAAATGTCCGAGACGTTCGGCACGGATACCGCGCTTCTTGTTGCCGCCGGGGTGCTGATCATCGGCGCCGTCATCGGCATCCCGGCGCCGCTGCCGGACTTTGGCGAAACCAACCTTGACCCGCTGAACCAGTTTACCGAACCGCCATTGCAGTTGGAACTGACGCGGCGAAGCGGCCCGATCCTGATCATGATCTACTATGAAATTGCGCAAGAAGACGTGCAAAGTTTTCTGGCGACCATGAATCTGCGCCGACGGATCCGCATTCGGGATGGGGCGCAGCAATGGACCTTGCTGCGGGATCTGGAAAACCCCGATATCTGGACCGAAAGCTACCATGTGCCCACCTGGGTTGAATACATCCGCCATAATGAGCGGCGCACATTGGCTGATCTGGGCGTGACCGAACGCCTGATGGAGCTGCACAAAGGCCCGCGCCCGGTGCGCGTGCACCGGATGATCGAACGTCAGGCGGTTCCCCGGCGTGATGATCTGCCACGGCGGCCGCAGGGCAAAGACCCGGTGCCATGATGCCGCCACGCCGGGCCCCAACGCGATGGGAAACCGGCGAACTTGTCACCACAGTAAGGTTCATGAAAGCCTCGGGTTGCCTTTGTGGTTTAGGGATCCCAAACTTGCCACCCGACTGACGCCTGATCATGGAGATACCTTATGGCCCCTAAAGAGTTGAATGTTCTGGTATTGCAAGGGGGGGGTGCGCTGGGGGCCTATCAGGCCGGCGCCTTTGAGCGGCTTGCCAAAGAGGGTTTCGATCTGGACTGGGTCGCGGGCATCTCGATCGGGGCGATCAATGCCGCCCTCATTTGTGGCAACCCGCCTGAACGCCGGGTTAAACGTCTGCGGACATTTTGGGAAAGGGTCAGCGCCAACCTCGCGCTCAATCCATTGATAATGGGCCAGAAATCACGCCGCGCCTATGCGCAATACGCCTCGGCGGTGGTTTCGGTCACGGGGGCGCCGGGGTTTTTCGTGCCGCGCAATCCGCTGACCTTCTGGCCGTGGAACCCGGTGCAGCCGCTTAGCTATTACGACACCTCGCCACTTTTTGACACGCTGACAGAGCTGGTGGATTTCACCTATCTGAATGACTCCGGCCCCCGGATCAGCGTCGAGGCGGTTGATCTGGAAACCGGCAACTTTACCAATTTTGACAGCAGCGAAACCCGTATCGGGCCTGAACACATCATGGCCAGCGGGGCGCTTCCGCCCGGCTTTCCCCCGGTCGAGGTGGACGGGCGGCTTTATTGGGACGGCGGGCTGGTCTCGAACACGCCGCTGCAATATGTGATGGAACATGCCGCGACCGACCCGATGTGCATCTTTCAGATCGACCTTTTCAGCGCCAACGGGCCGCGCCCCGAAAACATTGCCGAGGTGGAACAACGTCTGATGGATGTCCGCTTTTCCAGCCGGACCCGGTTGACAACCGACCGTTTCAGACAGCTGCACGACATTCGCGCCGCCGCCGACCGGTTGGCCGAAAAGCTGCCCAAAGAGCTGCAATCAGACCCTGATCTGGCCTTTTTGCGCGCCAGCGGCCCCCATTGCCCGGTCACGATCGCGCATCTGATCCACCGTAAGGAGGGCTTTGAAAGCGGCACCAAGGATTACGAATTTTCACGCATGACCATGGCCGAACATTGGGCAATCGGCATGGCCGACGTGAAACACACCCTGTCGCACGACATGTGGAAAACGCGGCAGATCGGGGTAGACGGGCTTCAGGTCTTTGACCTTGGCGGCGCCGTGCCCAGCCATAAAGGCGCGCACCCCAAGTTGGCCCAAAACGTTACCCCCATTAGAAAAGGAGCTACAAAATGAATCTGAAAGACAAGGTATGCCTGATCACCGGGGCCGCCAGCGGCATTGGCCACGGCATTGCCGAACGCTTCATTGCGGACGGCGCACGGGTTGCGATTGCCGATCTGCGGCTGGACGCGGCGCAAAAGGCGGCTGACGCATTGAACGCCAAAGGGCCGGGCAAGGCCATCGCCGTCGAGATGAACGTGATTGATGAGGCGCAGGTAAACGCGGGCGTTGCAAAGGTGGTTGATACATGGGGCCGCATTGACGTGCTGGTCTCAAACGCTGGCATCCAGATTGTTCACAAGATGGAAGAATTCCCCTTTGAAGATTGGAAAAAGCTGCTGGCCATTCATCTGGATGGCGCATTCCTGACCACGAAGGCCTGCCTGCCGCATATGTACAAGGCCGGCTCGGGCACCGTGATCTTTATGGGCTCGGTCCACTCGAAAGAGGCGTCACCGCTGAAATCTGCCTATGTCACGGCCAAGCATGGTCTGTTGGGGCTGGCGCGCGTGATTGCCAAGGAAGGCGCCGCACATGGCGTGCGCGCCAACGTGATCTGCCCCGGCTTTGTCAAAACGCCGCTGGTGGAAAAGCAGATCCCCGAACAGGCCCGTGATCTGGGTATCTCGGAAAAAGAGGTGGTCGAAAGGGTGATGCTGGGCGACACCGTCGACAAGGAATTCACCACGATCGAGGATGTGGCCGAAGTGGCCCATTTGTTCGCGGCTTTCCCAACCAACGCCCTGACCGGTCAATCGCTGGTGGTCAGCCACGGCTGGTTCATGAACTAGGCACTGGCCGCAACGGCCCTTGCAGGGCTATGGTCATTTTGCTGGGCCGGTATCGCGGGTTTTGCGCGATACCGGCGGCTTTTTATCCCGAAGACGCGGTGTGAAAACAAACTGCGGGGCGCGATCCGGTTTCGGGGATTGAAAGGATAGGGCGGGCGATGATCGTGAATTTTGAAACCCACGCATCAAACGAAAGAACCTTCCTGTCGTGGGTGCGTACTGCGGTGGCGATTGTCGGTTTTGGCCTTGCCGCCGCGCGGCTAAGCGACCAGCCGCCCACGCCCTGGGCTGAATATCTGATGCTGGGGGCAGGGGCGGGGGTAATCGTGATCGCCTGGTTGCGGATGCGCCATACGCGCAAGCGGATTGATCTACCCGACCACCTACCCGACGATTCCGGGCTGGCAGATCTGTTTCTTTTACTGGTGATCGTCGCGCTTTTCGCGCTTTTGGGTAGTTTCGTGATTACCGTTGGCTGACAGACGGGGCCCGCCCGCCCGTCAGCTTTCAGTGTCCAAGGCGTGGTTTTAGGCGCCCAGTTTGTCGCGCAAGGCATACCACCACGACCCAACCACGGAATAAGGCACCCGCAGCGCGCGCCCTCCGGGGAACGGATACCAAGGCAGGCCCGCGAACACGTCAAAGCGCGAAAGATCGCCGTTGATCGCCTCGGACAGGATGCGCCCATAAGTGTGCGACCCGGTTACACCATGGCCGCTGTAGCCCTGCGCAAAGTAGGTGTTGGCGCCAATCCGGCCCATTTGCGGCACACGGCTGAACGACAGCGCGAAATTCCCGCTCCAGGCATAATCGACCCGCTTTGATTTCAGCTGCGGGAATACCTTGTCCAGGTTGCGGCGCAGCTTTGCCTCGATGTCGCGCGGATCTGCGCCACCGTAAACCGTGCCACCACCGAACAGCAGGCGATTATCAGCCGACATCCGGTAATAATCGAGGATGTAACGAATATCTTCAACGCAACCCTGACCGGGGATCAGCGAACGGGCCAATTCCTCGCCCAGGGGTTCGGTGGCCATAACTTGCGTTGAAACGGGCATCACCCGCTTTGAAAGGGTCGGCACGACGCCGCCCAGATAGGCGTTGCCACACAAAACCAGCGTTTTGCAGGTGACTTGCCCGGTGGCGGTTTTGATAACCGGCTGCGCGGCATCGGTGTTGACGTGGATGACGGGCGACATTTCATAGATCACCCCCCCCAGCGATTCAAACGCCGCCGCCTCGCCCAGGGCAAGGTTCAGCGGGTGCATGTGACCACCGGAATAGTCGATCAGGCCGCCGGCATAGAGATCGGAATTCACATGCTTGCGCAGCTGATTGCGGTCCAGCATTTCCTGATTTTTGATGCCGTAGCTGGCCCATAGCGCGCGACGCTCTTCCAACTCGCGCATATGCGCGGCGGTGAGACCCACGAAAACGTTGGTCTCTTTCAGGTCGCATTTGATATCATAGGTGGCGATGCGTTCGCGGATGATCTGGCCACCCTCTTGCACCATGCCGGCCACAAAGGTCGCCGTATCCTGACCGTAGCGTTTCTTGATGGTTTGCAAGCTGGCGTTCAGGCCATTGACGATCTGCCCGCCATTGCGCCCCGAGGCGCCCCAGCCCACGCGGGCGCCTTCGACGATAACGACCTTATGGCCTTTTTCGGCAAGGTGCAGCGCGGTGGAAAGCCCGCTATAACCCGCGCCCACGACGCAGATATCGGCCGTGACCTGACCGGTCAGCGGCGGCCTTTCGGGCGCGGGGTTGGCCGAGGCGGCATAATAGCTGGTGGTGTGTTGGCCGTTGCCGGCATAGGAATTTTTGCTGAGCGCGTTCATCAGACTGTCTCCAGATAGCTGTCATATTCAAAAGAAGTGACCTGCCGCGTGAATCGTAACTGTTCCTGGCGTTTACAATCCACCAGCATCCTTTGCAGACGCGGCGCATAGATTGAACGCACATGCGCCCCCGCCTTGAACGCCTGGATCGCTGAGGCCCAGTCCAGCGGCAGGTGGGGCAGCTCTTTCGCCATTTCGTAGGCGTCACCAACAAGGGCCTCGGCAGGCTCCCATGCTTCTTCGATGCCCAAAAGGGCGCCCCCCAGAATGCTGGCCAGCACAAGGTAGGGGTTGGCATCCGCACCGGCAACGCGATGCTCGATCCGGCGGGCCTTGTGATGGCCACCGGGGATACGCACGGCCACGGTGCGGTTTTCATAGCCCCAGGCCACGCTGGAGGGCGCGTGCATGCCCGGCAAAAGGCGGCGGAACGAATTTTCATGCGGCGCAAAGACCAGGGTGTTTTCCTGCATCGTGCGCAGCAAGCCCGCAACCGCATGCGACATTATCGCGGAGCCAGCTTCGCCGCCATCGTCAAAGACGTTGTTGCCGTCTTTGTCCTCTAGCGAAAAATGCACATGAAAGCCGCTACCGGCGCGAAAGCCGTAGGGTTTGGCCATGAACGTCGCCGCAAAGCCGTGCTTGCGGGCGATACCACGCACCAGACGCTTGAACAGGACCGCGTCATCAGCGGCGCGCAGCGCGTCGCCAATGTGGCGCATGTTGATTTCAAACTGGCCAGCGCCGTTTTCGGAAATGGCGGTATCGGCGGGGATGCCCTGCGCATGACACGCGGCGTAGACATCGTTCAGGAAGGCGTCGAAATGTTCCAGATCGTCCAGCGACAGGGCACCGTCAGAGTCAAGCCGGCGGCCCGTGACCGGGGAATGTGGCGGCTGCGGTGTTGGCTCGCTTGGATCCACCAGATAAAATTCCAACTCGGTGGCGACAACCGGGGTCAGGCCGCGTTCGGCATAGCGTTGGACCACGCTGTTCAGTGCGTGGCGCGGATCGCCCAGGAATGGCTTGCCATCCTCTTCGAACAGCCACAGCGGGATCAGCGCGGTCGGCTGCGACGTCCAGTTGATCGGCAGAATACCGCGCCCCGTGTGGCGGCAAATACCGTCGGCATCGCCGGTTTCAAACACCAGCGCGCTAACCTCGATGTCTTCGCCCCAAATATCCAACCCGGCCAGCGACAACGGCATCCGCACACTGCCGTCAAGAACCTTGTCAGCCTGCGCCACATCAATCCGTTTGCCGCGCAGCGTTCCATTCAGGTCGCAGATTGTGGCAAAAATGTGGTCGATGCCGTCCTGCTGGCGCAGCCACTCAAGGTGATCGTGATCTTGCATATTGCACCCTCAGGTCTAATTTTGTGATAGTATTATGTCAGATACTATCATACTCAGGTTCAGGTCAACTGTATTTTCCAATAGGACGACAGCCCAACACCACAGGATGAAAAGCGCCATGGCCCAATTCCCACAGATTCCAGAAGTTCCGCTTGCGCCGGGGATCACTGATCAGGAAGGCGTTTACCAAAGGTTGCGCGCCGCTATCATGACCGGCGCGATAGAGCCGGGAACCACGCTGACCTTCCGCGGCCTGGCCGAAGTTCTGTCTTGCAGCCCCACACCCATCCGCGAGGCCGTCCGCCGGCTTAGTTCAGAACACGCCATTGAGGTGCTGGGCAACCGCAGGATGCAGATTCCCGCCATGACGCCCGCCAGGTTTGAAGAAATCCTCAGCCTTAGAGGCGCGATCGAATCCTACGCCGCAGTGCGTGCATTGCCTTATGTATCCGAGATTTTGATCGACGAAATTGTCGAATTGGACACTCGGATGGACCAGGCGATTGAAAACCACGACCCATCGCACCTGACGGTTCTGAACCACCAATTCCACCGCCAACTTTACACCGCCAACCCGCATCAGGTGGCAATGCCGATCATTGAAAGCATCTGGATGCAGCTTGGCCCGTTTCAGCGGCAGGTCATAGAGACCGGCTTGGAATACTATGTGATCGACCGCCATCAGGAAATCATCCGCGCGCTGAGGGCACGCGACGCCATCGCCCTTTCGGTCGCAATCGAGGCAGATATCCGGGACGGAATCTACAGATCTGGAAAGCAATTCCTGCAAAACTGCGCGGCAGATACGCTGTCGAGACCCGATTAAGCGCTGGATCACTCGCAAATGGGGGGCAGCACCCGGCAAACATCCGGCCTGTTCTGGCCTATCCGGGGCAATTTTGTGATATCATTTTGGGCGACCCACCCCTGATAATGCGCGCGCATTAAGCCTGCCGATCTTTCGCTACGTCACGCGCCCACACCGGCATTGACAACTGGGCAAAGTCGCGCAAACATCTACCCAACAACAAAAATAACCGGTTTGATCGCTGGGGGGAACATCATGCAGTCGACTGACGCGACCGCCCTGCGTGTGGGGTTGGCCTTTTCATGAGTGTGATACTGAAAGCCGAAGGGCTGACGAAAGAGTTCAAGGGCTTTGTCGCGGTCAACAACGTCACCCTTGAGGTTGAGGAAGGCACGATCCACGCGCTGATCGGCCCGAACGGCGCGGGCAAAACCACATGTTTCAACCTTTTGACCAAATTCCTACAGCCGACATCGGGGCGGATAACCTACAAGGGCCGTGACATCACACGCATGTCGCCTGCTGATATTGCGCAGCTGGGGCTGGTGCGGTCCTTTCAGATTTCGGCGGTGTTTTCGGATCTCAGCGTGCTGCAAAACGTGCGGATCGCGCTGCAACGCCGCCGCGGCGAAAGCTTTGATTTCTGGCGCAGCGAAAAGGCACTAAGCCGCTATGATGACGATGCGCGCGCCCGCATTGACGAGGTTGGGCTGACCGAATTCGTCAATCATCGCGCCGCAGAGCTGTCATATGGCCGCAAACGCGCGCTGGAAATTGCAACGACGCTGGCGCTTGATCCCGGTATGCTGCTTTTGGATGAGCCGATGGCGGGCATGACCCAGCAAGATGTTGACCGGATTTCGGCACTGATCCGAAAGGTCGCCAAGAACCGCACCGTGCTGATGGTGGAACACAACCTTTCGGTGGTGGCAGACCTGTCGGACCGGATTACCGTATTGGCGCGCGGCGAAATTCTGGCCGAGGGCGACTATGAAACGGTCTCCAAATCGCCCGCCGTGATCGAGGCCTATATCGGAGCGGAAGCATGATCAAAACCGCGAAACTGCACCAGACAGCGGCAACCGATGCGTTGTTGGCGGTGCAGGATCTGAACGGCTGGTATGGCGAAAGCCATGTGCTGCACGGCATCACTTTTGACGTGAAAGAAGGCGAGGTTGTCACGCTTTTGGGGCGCAACGGTGCGGGAAAAACCTCGACCCTAGCGGCGATCATGGGGCTTTTGCCGCGGCGTGCCGGCTCGGTTCGGTTCAACGGGGTTGAGACGATCGACCTGCAACCGCGCCATATCGCGCGGCTGGGTATTGCGCTGTGCCCCGAAGAACGCGGCATCTTTTCGTCGCTGAACGTCGAGGAAAATCTGATGCTGCCACCCCGGATTGCGGCGGGTGGCCTGACGGTTGAACGGATTTACCAGTTGTTTCCCAACCTCAAGGAGCGTCGCCGCAGTCAGGGCACCAAACTTTCGGGGGGCGAACAGCAGATGCTGGCGATTGCCCGCATCCTGCGTACCGGCGCGCGCGTTTTGCTGCTGGACGAGCCGACCGAGGGTCTGGCCCCGGTCATCGTGCAGCACATTGGCGCCACCATCCGCGAGCTGAAGAAAGAGGGTTTTACCATTGTCCTGGTCGAGCAGAACCTGCGCTTTGCCGCGTCGGTCGCTGACCGCCATTATGTCGTCGAGCAAGGTCAGGTGATCGACATGATCCCCAATGCCGCGCTGGACCAGAACCTGGACAAGCTGCACGCCTATCTGGGCGTCTGAAATACCCAGGATAAAAGCGCATTGCGCATAACAAAGGGAGAACGATCCATGTTGAAGCGGATACTGTTGGGGGGCATCTCGCTTGCTGCGCTGGCGACCTCGCCGGTGCTGGCGGCGGATATTCAGGTAAAGATCGGCGTGCTCAATGACCGTTCGGGCGTCTATGCCGACCTGTCGGGCGAAGGCTCGGTTGTTGCGGCGCGCATGGCCGTCGAGGATTTCAAGGCCGCCGAAAAGGGCCTTGCGGTTGAAATCATCTCGGCCGACCACCAGAACAAGCCTGACATCGGCTCAAACATTGCGCGGCAGTGGTATGAGGTTGACAAGGTCAATGCCATCTTTGACGTGCCCACCTCGTCTGTGGCGCTGGCGGTGGCTGAAATCAGCAACCAGATGGGCGGGCTATTGATAGATTCGGGGGCAGGGGCAACGGATCTGACCGGCGCACAGTGCAAGCCGACCACGATTCACTGGACCTATGACACCGCCGCGCTGGCCAATGGCACCGGCAAGGCGATGACCGAGGCGGGCGGCAAAAAGTGGTTTTTCCTGACCGCCGACTATGCCTTTGGCCATTCCCTGGAAGACCAGACCGCGCGCGTCGTCAAAGCAACCGGCGGCGAGGTTGTGGGCACCGTGAACGTGCCGTTCCCCGCCACCGACTTTTCGTCGTTCCTGCTCCAGGCGCAGGCCAGCGGCGCGAATGTGATCGGCCTTGCCAATGCGGGCGGCGACACGGTGAACGCGATCAAGCAGGCGTCAGAATTCGGCATCACGCAGGCGGGGCAGAAACTTGCCGCGCTGCTGATGTTTGTGACTGACGTTCATGCACTGGGCCCGCAGACATCGCAGGGCCTGTCGCTGACCGAAGCGTTCTACTGGGATCAAAACGATGCAACCCGCGAATGGTCGACGCGCTTTGAGGCCATTCACGGATCAAAGCCGACAATGGTGCAGGCGGGGGTCTATTCTTCGGCAATGCACTATCTGCAAGCCGTCGAAGCGGTTGGCAACACGGACAATCTGGCCGTGGCCGCCAAGATGAAAGAAACCCCGTTTGATGACCCGCTGTTTGGCAAGGGTTACATCCGTGGTGACGGGCGCGCGATCCACGACATGTTCCTGTTCGAAGTGAAAAAACCCGAAGACTCGACGGGTGAATGGGACCTCTACAATCAGATCGCCACAATCAGCGGTGAAGATGCCTTCCTGCCGATGCTGGATGAGTGCGACTTTACCAAAAAATAAGGCCATGGCCTGAGGCGGCATCCCTTTCGGGGTGCCGCCCATTTGAACCGCCGCCGCCAACTGGGGTCCGTATATGTTCGAACTATTGGGAATCGCGCCACAGGTGCTGATGGGGCAACTGCTGCTGGGCCTGATCAACGGGTCGTTCTATGCGGTTTTATCCCTGGGTCTGGCGGTCATCTTTGGGCTGCTGAACATCATCAATTTTGCCCACGGTGCCCAATACATGATGGGCGCTTTCGTGGGCTGGATGCTGCTGCATTACCTTGGCATCAGCTATTGGCCCGCGCTTATTCTGGTACCGCTGATCGTTGGCGCCTTTGGCATCGTGCTGGAACGGCTGATGATTTCGCGGCTTTACCATCTGGACCATCTTTACGGGCTTTTGCTGACCTTTGGCCTTGCGCTGATCCTGCAGGGGTTGTTTCGCAACGCCTACGGCATTTCGGGCCTGCCCTACCAGATTCCGCGATCGCTGTCGGGTGGGTATAATCTGGGCTTCATGTTCTTGCCAACTTACCGCGCCTGGGTGGTGGTGGCCTCGGTTGTGGTCTGCTTTGGCACCTGGTTCATGATTGAAAAAACCCGGCTGGGCGCCTATCTGCGCGCCGCGACCGAAAACCCCGCGCTGGTGGGGGCGTTCGGCATCAACGTGCCGCTGATGATCATGCTGACCTACGGCTTTGGCGTTGCGCTGGCCGGCTTTGCCGGGGTGCTGGCGGCGCCGATGTATGCGGTCAACCCGAACATGGGTGCGGATATGATCATCGTGGTCTTTGCGGTGGTGGTGATCGGCGGCATGGGGTCAATCATGGGGGCGATTGTCACCGGTTACGGTCTTGGCCTGGTCGAGGGGCTGACCCGTGTTTTCTATCCGGAAGGCTCGGCCGTGGTGATCTTTGTCATCATGGCAATCGTTTTGTTAATCAAGCCCGAGGGGCTGTTCGGGAGGTCTGCGTGATGTCGGTCATGAAAACCAATACGACCGCGCCGTCGCGCCCACAGCCCGCCCAGGCCGGTATGCCGGCCCTGCACCGGGTCATTTTTCTGGTGCTGCTGGTGTTCATGGTTGCGATGCCGTTCGTGGTTTACCCGGTGTTCTTGATGAACGTCATGTGTTTTGCGCTGTTTGCTGCCGCGTTCAACCTGCTGTTGGGCTTTGGCGGGCTGCTGTCATTTGGCCACGCGGCCTATTTTGGCGGCGCGAGCTATGTCGCGGCCCATGCCGCCAAGGTCTGGGGCTTGACGCCTGAACTGGCCGTGCTGGCCGGAACCGCCGCCGCCGCCGTGCTGGGGCTGGCCATTGGCGCGCTGTCGATCCGGCGGCAGGGGATCTATTTCGCGATGGTGACGCTGGCCTTTGCGCAGATGGTCTATTTCTTTGCGCTTCAGGCCAGCTTTACCGGCGGAGAGGACGGTATCCAATCTGTTCCGCGTGGCGATCTGTTTGGCCTGTTTTCACTGCAAAGCAACACGGCGCTTTATTTCTTTGTGCTGGTCATCACCTTTGGCGGCATCCTGTTTTTGTACCGCGTCGTTCATTCGCCCTTTGGTCAGGTGATGAAAGCCATCCGCGAAAATGAGCCGCGGGCGATATCGCTGGGCTATCAGGTCAACCGCTACAAGCTGATCGTCTTTACCCTTTCAGCCACGATGGCGGGGCTGGCGGGGGCCACGAAAAGCCAGGTTGTTCAGCTTGCCTCGCTGACCGATGTGCATTGGTCGATGTCGGGCGAGGTGGTTCTGATGACGCTATTGGGCGGCATGGGCACGGTCTTTGGGCCGATTGCGGGGGCGACGCTGATTGTGGCGATGCAGAATTACCTTGCCAGCCTTGGCGCCTGGGTCACGATCATCCAAGGCGCGGCATTCGTTATCGGTGTGTTGCTGTTTCGCGAAGGAATCGTGGGGGTTCTGGCACGCTGGTTCAAGCGGCCGCTCTGAAACGAAACCCAAGGGGTTGGTGGGGGCGGTACTAGGCTAGAATAAACCGCCAGACACCAGTTCCCAAGCCTGGCTTTCGCCTAGCGAACGACCAGCACCGGAATCGGCGTCTTGACCAGCACTTCCGCGGTCTGGCTTCCCAGCAGCATCTTTCGCA